>SCSP01000093.1 GCA_004297845.1 Bacteroidota bacterium
TGCTGATTTTTCCTTCCAAGCGCTCTCTTTGACTTATTGCTTCCCCATAATAATCTGAGCTGGCGGCTTCGTTCAACTCGATTTTATCCGCAATTTATCCTTGTGCTATTTCATTATCTTCGTGCTATACATTGCGGATAAAATCTTAAGAAGTTAGCAATAATGCCCAAACAGCCAAAGACAATGCAACGCTCGACTGCAACTCTGCATCTTGACAATATGACGTACAGAATGAAAAAAATCGCATTGACAGCTTTTTTTTCCTTGACAATTGCACACAGCGTGACAATTGCGCAAGGCACTTGGGTGCAGAAAACAAGTTTACTGGGACCAGCGAGAACTTTTGCTATTGCATTTTCTATAAATGGCTTTGGTTATGTTGGGTTAGGAATGACAGGACTAGGAAATCCTTCTTTCAATGATTTTTGGCAATACAATCCAACATCCGATTCATGGACCCAAATGGCTAACTTCGGTGGTGGAGTAAAAGCAGGAGCAGTAAGTTTTGTTATTGCTAATTATGGATATGTTGCAACTGGAACTGGACCTTCAGGGCCTCAACCTGATGTATGGCAATACGACCCAAGCAGTAATTCATGGACGCAGAAAAATAATTTTCCTGGATATTGTGGATCATACGCCTCTTCCTTCTCAATCGGCCCTAATGGATATTTTGGCGGGAGCTTACTTTCAACCAAGGCAGATTTTTGGTCATACAATAGCACATTAGATTCTTGGACAATAAAAGATAGTATAATAGGAGGAAGGGGGCTTGCTATAGGATTTTCTCTAAATGGATATGGCTACATTGGCACTGGTCAAGGACTTTCTACTTATTATAATGATTTATGGAAATATGATCCTACTATTAATCAATGGACACAAATGGCTAGTATGCCAGCATCTGGACGAGCTGAATCTTTTTGCTTCACGATTGGCAATAGAGCATACGTTGGAACGGGAACACCATGGGTGGGGTCAACAAGTTTAGCAGATGTATGGGAATACAATCCTTCAAATAACACATGGACACAACAGGCAAATTTTGGCGGAGGGCAAAAAGAAGCAGCAATAGGATTTTCAATTGCATGCAAAGGATATGTTTTTGGTGGATTTTGTGGAGATAATTCTTGCGGTTCTCCTACAAACGAACTTTGGGAATTTACACCGGATACCTGTTATACGGAAAGTGTTTTTGAAACTAATTTTGCATATGCTCTTACTCTTTCCCCCAACCCTTTTTCCACACAGACAACTTTGCGGACAGATAGGTTCTTCAAAAACGCTTCGTTGACAGTTTACAATTCCTTCGGTCAGACAGTAAAGTGCATAGACAACCTCACTGGACAGACCATCACTCTCACCCGCGACAATCTTCCAAGCGGGCAGTATTTTGTTCGCCTGACACAGGACAATAAAGTTTTAGCGGCAGACAAATTAGTAATCACCGACAAATAATTTTTCCGTAGACTGCCTCGTCTCGGCAGACGAAGCGAGTAGAGCGGGGGAATTTCACCCCCACCCTCTCACAGAACCGTACGTGAACCTCTCGATTCATACGGCTCTTCCAGAATAAGTTTCTTCCGACACTTCAGTTGCTACGGATGAAA
>SCSP01000094.1 GCA_004297845.1 Bacteroidota bacterium
GAGTATTTTTCTTTAAATATTCGTTGGGAGTTATTGTGAAAGTATTCATTTCTTAAAAGATTACAGGGTTAATAAACTCAATACCTGCTTGTATTGCATCGGCAATTTCTACTTCTTCATTTTCAAAAGCAACAACAGTATTGGGCGGAACGCCCAATACTAAAAGTGCATTTTTGAATTTGTTTATTTTTTTGTCATTGTCGCCAAACTCTCTGCAAAAAATATTGCTGAACTTGTCGGTAAGTCCGAAATGGTTTAGTGTCTTAAATGCTCTGTCTTTGCGACAATTTGTAACTAAAACCGTCTTGTTCGTTTTTGAATACTTGAAAAGAATGTCAACGTTTTTAGTTATGAGTGAAGTCTGGTGCAGAAAGTCATCATAGCATTTTTCTTTTTCTTGAATTATTCTCTCGTGTTCGCTATCTGTCAAATTTGGAACTGCGTTTTTGAGGTTACTTCGATTGAAGCGTTTGTCGGGATTATAGATTAGGTCGCTGTCAGTTTTTGTTACAGAATGTATTGCCTTCTTGTAAGAAAGAAAGTTTGCAAGGTTTGTATCAACTAATGTCCCGTCCATATCAAATAGTAAAACTTTGTCTGCCGTAATTTTAATTCCTTGTTTCATTGTTTAGTCCCCCGCTTTCGTTTATGTCGCTGTGTCGGTGCGATGTGCGTTACACTTGCCGATAACTTGTGCATTGCCGCATTTCGGCAATACCTCTATTATAGCTGGCTTGCCGCCACTTATTCATTAGTTAAATGTTTGCAGTCGTTTGTAAGTATTTGCAAGCGGGCTCTTAAACAATCAAAAGTAAAGATAGGAATTAAAATTAGTTTCTCAAAACAAAAAACGCCTGCTCGCTGCCGCGAACTGTCCCCCTCTCCAAGAGGAGAGGGGTTAGGGGTGAGGTTTCTAAACCCCCGTTATCCTCCTCAAAAGAAGTCTTAAATTCTTGATCCCTTCATATTCCTCCGGGCCCGTGTTATCAAAAACGACTTTGTGTTTCCTTCCGGAATAGTTGATCTCGATCCATTCAAATACTCCGGCATTGGCGCCCGGATTTCCAATCTTTTTTGGTATTTCAAAAAATGAATTTATCTGCACCGAGGCGATTAGCATATCCCATTGGGCGCTTTGCGTTTCGGTACTGTCGGTCTTTGCGGGGTATTTATTGTCTGGCGGAAGAGACTGTTTTATTTTGACAGTCTTAGCTGAGTCAACGGTGGCTTCGCTATAGCAATAGCCTGTGCAACTTCCCGTGCTCGTTCCGTATTTAATATACTTAATGCGCCCCTTTGTGTTATCAGGCAGAGCTTGTATCTCCTGAACAGCATCCTTCTTTACTTTCTTCTTTTCTTGGAAAAGTTGAATGGTATCTTGAGAAAAAGAAAAGAGGGAAATGGAAATAAATAGAGTGAGAAAAATAAATTTCATGAAATGAATTTATGTATAAAATTGATTTGCTTGTTCAATTGTTTTCATTTCACCTGCAACTTCCCTTCCTTTGGGAGGGCGTGGGTGGCCGAAAACAAAAAAGGGTAAGCTTGCTGCAGCGCACCGCTCAACCGTCTTATCTTTGCTACCTTCCGGTCCTGGAGAGTTCAATAGGAGCTGGTCGTACAGGGCTTACCCGAGGCGAAAGTAATAAAATTACCACCCCGCCCCAAGCCCTCCCCAAAGGGGAGGGAGAGAGGACGTAAGCGTGCACAATAGTTTTTGTTTATCATCGTTGTCTATGTCGCCCTTTCACTCTCCCCTTGGGGGAGAGAAGGAGAGGGGTGTAGGCCTCCTTTTTCGTATTTTTGCACCCAATGAATTTATCCATAGTCATCCCCCTTCTCAACGAAGAAGAATCCCTGCAGGAATTATCCGACTGGGTCGCACGGGTTTGTGTGAATAACCACCTTACCTACGAGGTGCTGTTCATGGACGATGGCAGCCGGGATGGTTCATGGAAAAAAATAGAGCAGATTTCCGAGCAGAATAGCAATATTAAAGGTATCCGCATGCGGAGAAATTATGGAAAATCGGCTGCTCTTCAGGTTGGTTTTGAGGCTGCCCGTGGTGATGTGCTGATCACCATGGATGCGGACCTTCAGGATTCCCCCGATGAGATCCCGGAACTGTATAAAATGATCGCTGAGCAGAATTTTGACCTTGTTTCAGGATGGAAGAAAAAACGATTTGATCCAATTACCAAAACGATCCCTACCAAACTTTTTAACTGGGCTACGCGCAGAATGTCGGGCATTCAACTACACGATTTTAACTGCGGACTCAAAGCCTACAAGAAAGAGGTAATAAAGAACATTGAAATTTACGGTGAAATGCACCGTTACATTCCTGTAATAGCGGGTTGGGCTGGATTCAGAAACATAGGCGAGAAAGAAGTTCAGCATCAGAAAAGAAAATACGGCACTACTAAATTCGGTTTGGAAAGATTCATTAATGGCTTTCTGGATCTGCTTTCCATTGGTTTTGTTACCAAGTTCGGCAAGCGCCCCATGCACCTGTTCGGATTGCTGGGTACCATACTTTTCTTTTTTGGTTTTATTATCGCCTGCTACCTGGCTTATGGCAAGTTCTTTTTACAGGAATATAAAATGACCGAACGCCCTTTGTTCTATTTTGGTTTACTGTCCATGATCCTGGGTACGCAATTATTTCTGACAGGATTCATTTCGGAATTAATTGTACGCCATGCTCCGGATAAGAACAAATATCAAATAGAAAAAAAAGTAGGACTTTGATGGCGATGGATTCAGTCGAAAACGGAACGCAGATGACGCAGATGGCTATGATTTTCGCTGTTTGTATCTTAATTCATCATAAATATCAGCGTCATCAGCGTTCTATACTTTTTTCCTCTATTAATCTGTGAACCTGTGGCAATGAAGTTTTCTGAAATAAAATTTGACTGCAGATATTTTAAGGGAGAAATACCCTGTCTTCCCAATAAGCTTCGCGACAAGGTCTGTTCATCCTGCGATGAGTATGAGAAGATCGAAACCCGCATTCTGATTATCAAATTAGGCGCTATAGGAGATGTGATGCGCTCCACGCCTTTGCTTACGCGTTTCAAAAAGGATTATCCCTCGCCCCACATCACCTGGATCACACTCACTCCGGAGATCCTTCCCAAAGACATGATGGATCATGCCTGTAAATTTGATTTCTCTTCTGTATATAAAATTGAGAATACTGAATACGATATAGCGGTTAATCTGGATAAAGACAAAGAAGCCTGCATGCTTTTGCAGAATGTGAAAGCAAAGCGCAAGTTTGGCTTTATCTGGAAGGATAATCATGTTTCCATCGCCACACCTGATGCCGAACATAAACTGATCACAGGTATTTTTGACAATATCTCCAGGCAGAATACAAAGAATTACATGGAGGAGATATTTGAGATATGTGACATGAAATTCAATGATGAACCGTATCTCTTGAACTTTGATCCAAAGCTTGCAGATAAATTCAATTTTATTAAGGAGAAATCCGGAGGTAAGAAAATCATTGGACTTAACACAGGCTGCGGAAAACGCTGGCAAACCCGCCTTTGGCCTGAATCGTATTGGGTGGAACTCATTAAAAAATTACAAGCGCAAAATTATTTTCCTCTTTTGCTTGGCGGCCCGGATGAAGATGTGATGAATAAAAAATATGCTGTATCAACCGGTGCATTTTATCCGGGCACATTCACATTGCCGGAATTTATTGCTCTTTCTTCTGTCTGCGACTGCATTTTAACTGCTGTTTCCATGATGATGCACATTGCTATCGGATTGAAGAAGCCACTCGTTCTTTTTAATAACATTTTCAATAAGCACGAATTCTACCTGTACAACAACGGAGTGATTGTTGAACCTCCAAGCGGCTGCGATTGCTATTACGGAAATTCCTGTAAGCGCGAAGGGAAGCATTGCATGAAAGATATTTCTGTTGATGTCGTGTTTGATTCAATAAAGAAAATGGTTTAATGACTTTTGGGTCTTTCCCCATTAGCCATTAGCCATTAACCATTAATAATGAGAATTGCTTTTCTCTCCACCTTTTACCCCTTCCGTGGCGGTATCGCCCAATTCAACGCGTCATTGTACAGAGCTTTTGAAAAGGAACATTCGGTTAAAGCCTTCACCTTCACTCGCCAGTACCCTGATTTTCTTTTTCCCGGTGAAACGCAAATGGTTACGGAGAAGGATAATGCAGACAAAATTCCATCCGAAAGGGTTTTGGATACCTTGAATCCTTTGACTTATTTTTCTGCAGCGGATAGGATTAAGGAGTTTGGTCCTGATATCCTGCTTATGAAATATTGGATGTCTTATATGGCGCCCTCCCTTGGAACGGTTGCGAAGAAGGTATGTGGGAGGGGTCGCCCAACTCCCTCCCTTGGGGAGGGCAGGGGTGGGCCGCATTCCAAAGTAATAACGGTGCTTGATAATGTGATCCCTCACGAGAAACGTTTCTTTGACACGTCCTTTACAAAATATTTTTTGAAGCAGAATCATGGTTTTGTAGTGATGAGCGATTCGGTAAAAAATGATCTTCTTAAATTTATTCCGGATGCAAAATATATTTCCCGTCCACACCCATTGTATGATCACTTCGGTAAAAAGACGGACACGGACGATGCAAAAAATAAATTGAATATTCCCGTAGACAAAAAAGTTGTCTTGTTCTTTGGCTTCATACGCGATTACAAAGGACTGGACCTGCTTATTGATGCTGTTTCTAAACTTAATGATGAATATGTACTCGTTATTGCCGGAGAGGTGTATGGCTCGTTTGACAAATACACTCAGCAAATTGAGAAGTTAGGTGTGCAGAGTAAAATTTCTCTGCATGTTCGTTATATCAGCGATGATGAAGTTCCTGTGTTCTTTTCTGCTGCTGATGTTTGCGTGTTGCCCTATAAATCTGCTACCCAAAGCGGCATCACCTCCATCGCCTATCATTTTGACCTGCCCATGATCGCAACAGATACCGGTGGTTTAAAGGAATCAATAGAACACAATAAGACCGGGATTATTGTTGCTTCCCCTGACTCCAATCTGATTGCGAAGGCAATTCAGGATTATTTCGCGCAAAATTTCAGACCAAAATTTCAGGAGGAAATTAAACTGCTCAAAAATAAGCTGTCGTGGGATGGTCTTGCAAACGCAATAATTGACTTTAGTAAATCGTTATAGTCCTCGGAAAACGAAACAATACGAATTCGCTTTTCGATGATTTCAGTATCTTTGCCTATATGAAAACCCGAATTATTTTACTGACTATTTTCCTTCTTTCTTCTCTGATTCTTTTTGCACAGCCTCCTGCCTTAAATCAAACAGACAAGAGTGGGAAGAAGCAAGGCAAATGGATTAAAAAGGATAAGTATGACAGGGTTTTGTATGAAGGTAATTTTAAAGACAATAAACCGGAAGGGGAATTCCGGTATTATTATGATAACAAGGACTTGAAAACATTTTCCGTGTTTTCGAATAGCGGAACTGTGTGCAGGACTAAACACTATTTCCCTGACAATATCCTGATGGCGGAAGGCAAGTATGTGAATGAAAAGCGTGACAGCATCTGGAGATTCTACAATGCACCCAACGCGTTGGTTTCCGAAGAGTCATTCAAGAATGGTAAAAAGGATGGCTTTGAAAAGAATTTTAACGGGAAAGGTAAGTTGATTGAGGAAAGAAACTGGAAGGACAGCATCTTAAATGGTCCCTGGAAAAAATACTACGAGGATGGCGGCTTGCAGCAAGAAGGGATGTATAAAACAGGTCAATTGGAGGGAGACATGAAGTTCTTTTATCCGGGAAATGTAGTTGCAGTTGCTGGTCCTTATGTGCGTTCTCTAAAACATGGGAAATGGATATATTATGGCAGGCATGGAAAGATTATTATGCAAATTGAAAATTACAAGCAAGGAAAATTGGAAGGATATTATGCGGAATGGTCTGAAAAAGACGGCACTCCTCATTTAAAGGGTGCATTCAAGCAGGGTAAAAAAAATGACAAATGGACTTTCTTTAATGAAAAAGGCAAACTTGAAAAAGATTCGACATTTTTTGTAGGGTACCTGCACGGACCTTGTACTGAGTATTTAGAAAACGGGAGTAAAAAATCGGAATCATTTTTTTATTTCAACCGGAAGACCGGCACATGGACGGAGTGGGATGAAAGCGGTAAGATAATTAAGGAGGAAAAATTTGAGTCAGTGGAGGAGATAAAAAAGAAAATGTATCTGGAAGAAAAAGAAAAGAAGAAGAAGAAATAAACCCCCTACCCTAAAGGGTGAAAGGCGAATGTGAATGACAATAATGCAAACTAAAATTACTGCAGTTAACAGCATCTTCTCCCTTTAGGGCAGGGGGTAAAACGTATGAGTAAAGGAAGAGTACTTGTTGCAATGAGTGGAGGAATAGACAGTTCCATGGCAGCGCTTTTGCTTCATGAGCAGGGGTATGAAGTGATCGGCATCACCATGAAGACATGGGATTATGCCGGTGCTGGAGGCTCCAAAAAAGAAACCGGATGCTGCAGTTTGGATTCCATTAACGATGCACGCAGTATTTCCGTTACGTATGGATTTCCGCACATGGTTTTGGATATGAGGCAAGAGTTCGGTGATTCTATCATTAATAATTTTGTGGATGAGTACCTGGCGGGAAGGACTCCCAACCCATGTGTCCTCTGTAATACGTACATAAAATGGGATGCATTGCTGAGGCGCGCAGATCAGCTTAAATGCGAATTTATTGCTACGGGGCATTACGCGCGCATCCGTCAGGAGAATGAACGATTTATATTGTCTAAGGGTTTGGATGATACCAAAGACCAGTCATACGTTTTGTGGGGGCTCACCCAGGAAAGTTTAAAACGTACCATTTTCCCACTGGCGAACCTGACTAAAAAAGAAGTGAGGAAGATTGCAATGGAAAAAGGGTTTGCCGATCTTGCCAACAAAAGTGAGAGTTATGAAATTTGTTTCATACCGGACAATGATTATCGGGAGTTTTTGAGGAGAAGAGTTCCTGACATTGACGAAAGAGCAGGGGAGGGCAATTTTGTTCTGGCAGACGGAACAATTGTAGGAAAACATAAAGGATATCCTTTTTACACTATAGGACAGCGGAAAGGTTTAGAAATTGCTGTTGGTGAACCTTTGTATGTAACAAAAATAAGCGCTGAGACAAATACTGTTACACTGGGTTCGGCTGATGATGTGAAGGAGCGAAGAATGAAGGTGAAAAAGATCAACCTGATCAAGTACGACCGGCTTCCGGAAAACTTTCAGGCAGTAACGCGCATTCGTCATAAAGATTCCGGGAAGCCGAGCACAGCTAACCAAACAGGAAACGATTCCGTGGAGATTTTCTTTCACGATAAAGTTTCTGCCATAACCCCCGGACAGTCTGCGGTTTTCTATGAGGGTGAAGATGTGGTTGGAGGTGGAATAATTGAAAATGTTTTAATTTAGTGCATGCCAATTTCCAAAATCATACACCTGATTCGCTTCAACACGGGTTACCCATTCGTATTATTAGTATTAGTATGTATTGGTATATTAGTATCCTACTGTAAAAAAGATGTTGAAACGGTACCACCTGCAGACATGGGGTACAATTATTTTCCGGATGATACCGGGAGATATGTTATTTATGAAGTAGATTCGATTTCCTACGATGATAAATCGCATGCTCCGGATACTACTCGTTATTTGCTCAGAGAAGAAATAGTTTCTTCTTTTTTAGACATTTCAGGCAGGGCCACATTGAGGATAGAACGTTTTAAGAAAATGTACAATGACTCCGTTCCCTACGATTCCATAGATTGGGTTGGTCCCCGCATTTGGTATGCAAACAGAACTTCCACAACCGCTGAAAAGGTGGAAGAGAATATCCGTTACATTAAACTTGTATTTCCTTCCAAAGAAGGAAAGGAATGGGACGGCAACAGCTACAACACACTTGGCCAGAAGTATTATGAGATCATTTCGGTTGATGAATCTGAAACGATCAATAATATTTCTTTTGATTCGGTTATTACCGTACAACAATACAAACAGATAGGTTTTATTCAGTATATTTTTGAAATCGAAAAATTTGCCAGGAATGTGGGACTCATATACAAAGTGCGTGACAGTCTTTACGATGGGGGCACTGCAGATACCATTGGTTATACGTACAGGCAAAAAATTGTTTCCTATGGGAAGTGAATACAAATACGAAGTACAAAGTATTATTAACCGTCTCATAATAGTATAGACATAATTAAAATTATTTGTATTTTTGCGTTCATGAAAAAACATGACGCACGTAAACTTGATCATAAGACATTAACGGAATTAAGGAAGCGA
>SCSP01000095.1 GCA_004297845.1 Bacteroidota bacterium
CTATCAACGAAGAGGCATGGAACTGGTACAATAAAAATATAGGCAAGGAAAAATGCCCCATTGTAGATACCTGGTGGCAAACTGAAACCGGAGGAATCATGATATCGCCCTTAGCGGGGATCACGAAAACTAAACCGGGTTTTGCCACACTGCCTCTGCCGGGAGTTCAACCGGTACTGCTTGACGAACAAGGGAAAGAGCTTACAGGCAATAACGTAGAAGGAAGATTGTGTTTTAAATTTCCATGGCCCGGAATCATCCGTACCGCCTATAATAATCACAGGCGTTGTTTTGATGCGTACTTTTCTCAGTTTAGCGGTTATTATTTTTCGGGGGATGGATGCAAACGTGATGAGGATGGCTATTACCGCATCACAGGACGTGTGGATGATGTGATAAAAGTTTCAGGACATTTATTAGGCACGGCAGAAATTGAAAATGCAATCAACCAACATCCCGATATTGTTGAATCGGCTGTTGTAGGATTCCCTCACGAGATAAAAGGCTTTGGTATTTATGCCTTTGTGATAGACGAACACGGAAGAGGAGATACGGATGCACTTAAAAAAGAGATCGTTACTACAGTAAATAAATTCATGGGGGCGATTGCCAGGCCCGATAAAATCCAAATTGTGAAAGGGCTTCCGAAAACACGGAGCGGAAAGATCATGAGAAGAATTTTAAGAAAGATTGCCGAAGGAGATGTTGCAAATTTAGGCGACACCTCTACCCTTCTCGATCCAACGATAGTGGAGGAGATAAAACAAACAGCCATAAAATGATAGCCGAAAACTATTTACAGTTTTTCCTCCGCGACTTGACCAAGGTTAAAGAAGAATTTTCTCTTTATAAAAATGAAAACGACCTTTGGATACTGAAAGGCGATGTAAAAAACTCAACAGGAACCCTTGCCCTGCACCTGATCGGCAACCTGAAGCATTTTATCGGAGCGCAGTTGGGAAACACGGGCTATGTGCGACAGCGCGACAAAGAATTTTCTGACCGGAACGTACCAAAGGGCAGAATACTTTCTGAAATTGAGGAGACAATCTCCATGCTAAAAAAAATACTCCCCACAATCAAAGATTCTGATCTTGAAAAAGAATACCCTATTAAATTTTTAGAGGAGAAAAGAACCATCGGATATATTTTGCTGACCCTGTCAACTCATTTGAACTATCATCTTGGGCAGATCAATTATCACAGGAGGATGATAGCGGGTTAAGATACTTTTCCAACAAAAGCATATTACCTGACCACATACAATTTTTTCACCACCTCAACACCTGAATTGCTTATCCTGAATTGATACACCCCGTTTTTCAGGTTGCTGATGTCAACTTTATTGACGTCCTTATCGGAACTCATGAAACTTAGCCTTTGTCCCAACGAGTTGAATATCTCATAGGTTGTAGTTCCAGGAAGTACGGAGTTGACTGAAACAGTATTTTGTGCTGGATTCGGATATATTTCGATTGCATCGCTGATATTCCAATCGAAGACTCCCGTAGCTGTCGGGGTTACTATAACAACCGTATCTGATACATTTAATGAAACAGCGTTCTTTGTTTTGGTTACAGCAACCACATCAGCAAGATAAAAGTTCAGCGGCACGGAAGAGGTAGTTCCATTCTTTACTTTAAGCGACAGGGTGGCAATCTTGCCACTGCCACCAATATTTACCTGATTTATTCTCGTCAGCGCAAAATCAATTTGACCCTGGGAATAAAAATTTCTGTTCATGGTAATCATATTCGTACCTACGGTTCCCATCCATGAGATGTTGTATGTGGCGCCCATGGCGGAGGAATTGATATAAGCTGAATCGTAATATAGCCGGAATGCAATACCGTAAATGCTGTCAACAGGTTTGTTGGCCTTGCCCAACATGATGTCAATATCTACCATCTGTGATGGATTGGCGGTATCCATGCTGGGAACAAGGTAAATATCCGGAAGATCTGTATTGTAGGGGGTAATTTTTTTCGGCTGAAGTCGGAAAGGATGTGTATTACCATAATTAAGTGAAATGGCAACCGTATCGCTGGCATTGATAACTCCATCTCCATTGCAATCTGAATGTTTATAATTCGCACCCAGCGGAAAAGCTTTATTCCAATCGGAAGAAGGTTGTGCCACCCAATTATTGGTTGCTCCGCTTCTTGCAGAACCCGTAGCTCCGTAGGCAATACCTAAAGAAATAAGATCCACATTATTTGAATTCAAGTCATAGTCGCAATCGCCCGGCCATATATTGGCAATAGGAGAACCAAAACAAGAAGCATCCAGGTAGGTATAAGCAAAATGTCCGCAGAGGCCGCAATCAAAGTTTGCAAATTCAATGGTTACATTTGATCCTCCGTAGGGTGATAGATCGAGACTTACACCTGACCATCTTTTATATTTGTAGTTTCCAACAGGTACAAATTGAGAAGTGATAAAAGCGTATTGGGGATCACCACAATAAACAGTATCCGAAAGACTTGGAATTAGATTATTATTCTGATCAAATACGTTTACCATAAGTCCTGTTTGTTGTGCTTGTACATGGCCCGGTTCCTGAAATACACATGCGTACTGGTAGGTAAAAACAGTATCGCTGGCCGTGACACTGAAAGGAATTCTTAAAGCTTCTGCCTGGCATCCGGCTTGTCCATTACCAAGGCGGACAGAATAATTCCCGCCCCCCGGAGCCAGAGCCGACATAAATACATCCTGCAGGCCTGTGGAAGGGTCAATACATAATGAATCCAGTTTATTAATTGTAAGAATTGTATGCTGAGCGGCCGATTGAGGTGAATTTGTTAAGGGTGCATCATTTCCTTTGGAATATAGCCCTCCTGTCCACGAAAGGACTGAGTTGCCGGTATTTGAACCTGACAAGGCGTTCCAGTTCTGAAAATTTCCATTTTCAAAATCTCGATTATTACAGTTAGAATTTCCGGCACAATTTACAGTAACTGTTGTAAGCCCGGATGCGTTGCATCCGTTTACATCCCATACAGTGATCGAATAGGATGTAGTGGTGGTGGGACTAATTGTTATGCAACTCGTATTCTGACCCGTATTCCACAGATAACCCACTGCGCCAAAAGCACAAATATTTGTAGTCTGACCGCTGCAGACGGGATGACTGCCGTTGAATTTTACAAGAGGAGCAGCCGAAATAGAATAAGCAGATGTTGCACTGCATTGCGTAGTAACATCAGTTGCGGTGAGCAGATAAGTCGTGCTGAAAGTTGGCGATGCCATTGGGTTTGCAATGGAAGCATTATTAATTCCTGCTGCCGGAGACCAGCTATAAACCATGTTGCCGCCAGAAGGAGAAAATGCGGAATTTAGCGATACATTTACTCCTGTTCCCGCACAAATGGTAGTTGCCGATCCTGTAACAGTAAGTGAGCACGCAGGATCCAGTTCCCAAAAATCTTTAGGCGCATTAACGGTGTTACTCCCCGTAACAACATATCCTTTTGTACCGATTGAAAACCCAACTGCCTCCCCCCTTTTGGATACAAACCCCACGCTCGGTGTCCATGTGTTGGTAGTCTGGTCCCACTGCCAAAGATCCTTCCCTGCATTCCCTAAACCTACATAAGCTATAGCGCCTATTGCAAATCCCACACACCAACCTCTTGGCGCTCCGGGAAAATCAGCCTTTTTAAACCAGGCATTTAGCGTTGTATTATACTCCCAGAGATCATCTGTCGCAGTACTTGAAGACATTGCAATATACCCGCTGACCCCTATAGAAAAACCAACTGCAGCAGATCTTGCGACACCACCGAAATCTGCTTTTTGCAACCAAGTATCTGAAGAAGGATCATATTCCCAAAAATCTTTTTTTGCTCCGGTCGTGCTTACTCCTGTACCTAAATATCCTTTCGTTCCAATGCTAAAGCCGGTAGCAAGACTCCTCGCTGTTCCACCAAAATCAGCCTTTTGTGTCCAGGTGTTTAAAGTAGGGTCATATTCCCAAAAGTCCTTTAAATAGCTGAGCGGGCTAAATCCCGTACCTAGGTAGCCTTTAGTTCCAAGGACGAACCCAACTGCACCTGACCTCGCTATGCCGGCAAAGGTTGCTTTTTGTGTCCAGGTATCGGTTGCCTGATCCCATTCCCAAAAATCGTTGTAATAAACTACCGGCCCTGCATAACTGCTTCCTGTACCAATATAGGCCTTTGCGCCCACAGTAAAAATAGCCGCATTCATTCTACCCACACCACCAAAATCGGATTTTTGAATCCATCCAGCGTGTAAATCATTGATGGCAAGCACAAAAAGAAAAAAACCAACAATGGTAAAAACAGATTTTCTCATTTAATAGACGTTTATCAAATATAATATTTTTTTCCAGAAGGATAATGTAGTCCGAAACGCTATTCTGACGATATGTTCACTTTCCTTGCATTCGCAATAGTCCTGTTTTTGACTTTGATCACATTGCTTCCCTTCTTATCATAAGTCAAACACACCGCCATCCTACGGTAGGGCATTGTCGTTGGTTTTCCGAAAATGCGGATGTCGGTTTGCTTTTGTGCAATGGATTTCTCAACTCCTGTGTAAGCAGGGTTTGTTCCTTCTTTGGATGCAAGAATAACCGCACTTGCTCCAACACGTTCCAAAACAATTTCAGGAATCGGAAGTCCGAGAATAGCGCGCGCATGCAATTCAAACTCAGAAAAATTCTGCGTGCCCGCGAGCGTAACCATGCCCGTATCGTGAGGTCGGGGTGAAAGTTCGGAAAAATAAACTCCGTTCTTTTTGGAAAGAAAGAATTCCACTCCCCATATTCCTGCTCCTGTAAGCGCTTTGGTAATCTTGGCAGCCATCTTCTGCGCTTCTTTTAAATGCACAGCGCTCACAGGATGGGGCTGCCAGCTTTCCATGTAATCTCCCCGCTCCTGCCGGTGGCCGATTGGGGGGCAAAAAAGTGTTTTGCCATTTTTCTGAGTAACAGTAAGCAAGGTGATCTCCGAATCAAATTTTATGAATTGCTCCACAATAACCTCTTTGATATCTCCACGCGTTCCGTTCATAGCATAGTCCCATGACTTTTGAATATCTGATTCTGATTTCACAACCGATTGCCCCTTCCCCGATGAGCTCATCAGCGGTTTTACCACGCAGGGAATGCCAATTTCATAAATTGTTTTTGTAAATTCATCCAATGATTTGGCGTAGGCGTACTTAGCGGTTTTGAGTTTTAATTCCTTTGCTGCAAGATCGCGGATAGCTTTTCGGTTCATGGTAAAATTTGCTGCGCGGGCTGAAGGAATAACCTGTATTCCTTCCTTTTCATAATTATAAAAACGCTCTGTGCGTATGGCTTCAATTTCGGGAACAATAATATCCGGATTGTGTTTTGCCACAACTCGGTCAAGCGCATCCCCGTCCAGCATGGAGATAATTTCCCTTTCATCCGCCATCTGTTGGGCCGGGGCGTTGTCGTACGAATCAACCGCAACCACATATGCCCCCAGGCGTTTGGCGGCTATCACGAACTCTTTGCCGAGTTCTCCGGAGCCGAGTAAAAGGATCTTTTTCATGAGTCTATATGCGTAATTATAATGTTTGCCTTGCGCTCCTTTGGTATTTCTTTTGCGGAACTTTGCGAGATTTTTGTGTCGCAAAGATACGCAAAGAGTTTGCTAAGAAACGCGAAGAATATTTCTACATTTGTTGCTATAAATATATAAATTATGTACGGAGGCTTCAAACAACATCTACAAAAAGAACTCAAAACCATTGAAGAAAACGGTCTTTTCAAACGCGAACGCATAATCACCACCAAACAGGGAGCAACCGTTAAGGTGAATGGCAAAGAGGTCATCATCTTCTGTGCGAATAATTATTTAGGCCTCTCCTCTCATCTCAAAGTGGTGGAAGCAGCGCATAAAACATTAGATACACACGGATACGGAATGAGTTCGGTACGCTTCATATGCGGCACTCAGGATATTCATAAAACACTGGAAGAAAAAATATCAAAGTTCGTTGGGCAGGAAGACACTATTTTATATGCAGCCTGTTTTGACGCAAACGGGGGCATCTTTGAACCGCTGCTGGGTGAGGAAGATGCCATTATTTCCGATGAACTTAATCACGCTTCGATAATAGACGGAGTTCGTTTGTGCAAGGCACAGCGCTACCGTTACAAGAACTGCGACATGAACGACCTGGAAGTGCAATTGAAGCAGGCACAAAAACAACATTTCCGTTTGATAGTTACGGATGGAGTTTTCTCGATGGATGGATTTGTAGCGCCTTTAGATAAGATCTGCGACCTCGCTGATAAATACAATGCCATGGTGATGGTGGATGAAAGCCATGCCAGCGGTTTTATTGGCAAAACAGGGAGAGGAACCATTGAACTTAAAAATGTAATGCATCGGGTGGATATTGTCACAGGAACTCTCGGAAAAGCGTTAGGCGGTGCCATGGGCGGGTTCACGAGCAGCAAAAAAGAAGTGATTGATATGCTGCGCCAGCGCTCACGCCCGTATTTATTTTCCAACTCCCTGGCTCCGCACATAGTGGGTGCTTCCATTGCCGTGCTTGACATGATCAGTGAAACAACCTCTTTGCGCGATAAACTGGAATGGAACATCAACTACTTTAAAGATGGATTGCGAAAAATTGGTTTGGAATTTAAGAATGGAGATTCCGCCATTGTTCCGGTGATGCTCTATGATGCGAAACTTTCTCAAACTTTTGCCGATAAACTTTTACAAGAAGGAATTTATGTGATCGGCTTTTTCTTCCCTGTAGTTCCTAAAGGACAGGCACGCATACGCGTTCAGCTCTCTGCCGCGCATGAAAAAGCGCATCTGGATAAAGCCATAGCGGCTTTTGAAAAGGCAGGGAAGGAGTTGGGGGTAATTAAATAACAAACTAAATTGTACGCAAAAATTAAGCATATTAATAATTATGATATTTGTAACTGTAACCGGTTATTGTACATTAAAAAAATTTATGCAAATCACACCCATAGAGTTAATTGCAGTATTTAAGAAAGAAGTGTCTATGCAAAACGCGAAAGCAATACTATACAAATCGAAAGTCAAATACCGGGAAGGAATGGATTCAAGCAGAGGGAAAATATATTTCTACAAGACAGGAGCAAAATTTGTTTTGACTTTTAGTACTATTAGTGATAAAGAATATTTTATTTCTAATCACAAAGAAACAAAGGAAATTTTTGAACTCTACACTCCGGACTGGCGTATCCAAAAGGATTAATAGGTACGTAAAAAAATTACTTGCTATTATACGCATTCATCGTCTTCTCAATTCCCATGAGGCCAAAGTCCTTAATAGCTTCAATAGCAAGTTCAATTCTTGGAAGGATGATATTGAGTTCTTCATTCGTCCATTTGCCAAGGACAAAATTCACCTGTCCGCCTTTGGGGTATTCATTGCCAATGCCGAAACGGAGGCGTGAGTAATTTTCAGTTGTCAGCGCTTCCGTGATATTCTTCAGTCCATTATGTCCCCCATCGCTGCCTTTCGACCTCAATCGGATGGATCCTACGGGAAGCGCTATGTCATCTGTAACGATGAGCAGATTGCTCAGTGGAATTTTTTTCTGCTGCAGATAATAATTAACAGTCTTTCCGCTCAGGTTCATAAAGGTGGTAGGCTTAATGAGAAAAAAAGTTTTGTTCTTTACTTTCCATTCTGCAGAAAAGGCAAGGCGGGAGGATTCAAACGGGACTTTCAGAGAAGCTGCCAGCGCATCCAGTATTTTGAAACCAACGTTGTGACGGGTATTGTCATATTCCGCTCCCTGATTTCCCAAACCAACTATGAGAACCTTGTTCATTACAGTAAAAGTAATTATAAAAAAAATCCCCTGACAAAGTCAAGGGATTCATTCATACTCCTCCTCCCCAGGGGGAGGCAGGGAGGGTGCCTATTTCTTCTTCTCTTCTTTCTTTGCTTCTTTCGCTGGCGCTGCTGCGGCAGGCGCTCCCGCTGCGGGTGCTCCGGCTACTGCCACTGGCGCTGCTCCTGCCACTGCTGCCGCTGCCGCTGCCGCAGGGGTAACTTCTTCCACTACTTCGCGGGTTACTTTCACAGCAACAACAGTTACGCTTTGCTCATGAAGGAAAGTTACTCCTTCGTATTTAAGGTCTTTGATGCGGATATAGTCTCCGATCTTCAACGGCTCAATATTCAGATCAATGGTTCCGGGAATTTTTGAAATAGGCGCTTTCACGCGGATACGGTTAAGTTTCTTCAAAAGCTTTCCGCCTTCTTTCACTCCCACAGAAGTTCCGTTAAGTTTAACAGGAATATCCATCACCACCGGTTTGTCGCCCAGTACTTCCAGAAAATCAACGTGCAGAATCTTATCTGTTACAGGATGGAACTGGATTGCCTGAAGGATGGCATCGGTCTGTTTTCCGCCTACATCCAGCTTTATCATGTGAACATCCGGAGTATAAACCAACGGTTTAAAATCCTTTTCGGTTGCTTCGAAATGAACTATGTCCTTGCCACCGTAAAGCACGCAAGGCACTTTACCTTCCCTGCGTATGGAGTTGGCGTTTGTTCGTCCGATAGATTTTCTTTGTGTTCCTGCAAGATTGAGAGTTTTCATGATGTTCTATTTATCAGTTGTTGTTTGCTTAATGTATTTCCCCTATTTCCTTATGCCTCTATACCTTGTATTTACTTTACTGATGCGAAACGTTTAGCCGCTTCTTCCCAATTGACCACATTCCAGAAAGCGGTGATGTAATCCGGTCTGCGGTTTTGATAGTTCAGGTAATACGCATGTTCCCACACGTCCAACCCCAGCACCGGGGTTCCTTTGCACTCGGAAACATCCATCAAGGGGTTATCCTGATTAGGGGTAGAACATACAACTAATTTCCCTCCGCTAACACAAAGCCAAGCCCAGCCTGATCCGAAACGGGTAGTAGCGGCAGTACCGAACTGGGTTTTGAAATCGGCAAATGTTCCGAATGCTGCTTTAATGGCATCGCCTAAAGCACCGGTGGGTTCTCCGCCTCCATTCTGCTTCATCAGCGTCCAGAACATGGAGTGATTATAGTGTCCGCCTCCGTTATTGCGTACGGCAGGGGCGTATTTAGACACATTCTTACAGATCTCCTCGATGCTAAACTTCTCCTCAGGCTTACCGGCAATGGCGTTATTCAGGTTGGTTACATAGGCATTGTGATGCTTACTGTAATGTATCTCCATCGTACGGGCATCAATATGCGGTTCCAGGGCATTATATGCGTACGATAACTTGGGCAACTCAAAAGCCATGATTTTATAGGTTTTGTAAAAGGGGAGCAAAGATAAAAAAATATATTTTCGGACACTTGCATATGAAAAATAAATTTCTTTACATTTGCGGCTCTTATCAGTATTAGAAACCGTCCTTGAAGTTAAGCGAAACGCCTATTTCAGGGCAAAAAAAAACAAATGAAAAAAATACTCGCACTCCTGACAGCATTCGTATTTGTAGGCTTAGTTGCCTGCGGTCCATCTGCTGAAGAAAAAAAAGCATTGGAAGAGGCGGCTCAAAGAGCAGCTGATTCTGTGGCAAACGCTCTATTGCAACAAGCAGCTGAAGCTGCTGCACCGGTAGATACTGTTGAAGCTCATGATACTTCTGGCCACGCTGCTCACTAAGTAAATACTTACTCAAGTGTGATAAATACCCCGTTTCTGAATAGAGGCGGGGCTTTTATATTTAAATAAGCAAATATTATAGAGAATTTGCTATTTCAAGGGCTCGGAGTATCGTTTTATCCTCCGAGTTTAGAATAGGGTAGAATCCGCTGTTGCCCCATATCTGTCTTGCAAGTCCGGCTTTAATGATGTTCTTAATTAAAGCTCTGGAAACCTCCGCTTCCTTCACATTAGACCTTACTCCGAGTTTTGCGGAAAAAGCGAAGAACTCATTTAACATATTCTCATCCACATTAAAGGAGGATTTGAACTTCTCCAAACCCGCCTTTGTAAGCGCTTTCCTATTCCTGTCTGCATATTCAAAAGAATACTGGTTAAAGGATCCTTTCACAAAAAGCTCGGAGAAGTAAGGGGTCCGTCCTACAGTATCCAGCGGGATAAAAATATCGGGAGTGATACCTCCTCCCCCGTAAACAGTTTTTCCTTTGGGTGTTGCATATTGCAATGAATCATTTTTGTGAATGCTGTCGGCATGCATCAGTTCACCCTGCTGATAGCGGCTGTATTCTTCCCCATAATAATCCATCAGGTCTTTTCCGTAGGGTTTCTGAATACATCGGCCTGTTGGTGTGCAATACCTTGCCACCGTAAGGCGAATGGCTGAACTATCCGGGAACATGGTCTCTCTTTGCACAAGTCCTTTTCCAAACGAACGCCTGCCCACAATTGTTCCACGGTCATTATCCTGAATTGCCCCTGCCACGATTTCGCTGGCAGAAGCGGAGCTTTCATCGATCAGCACAACGAGTTTTGTTTCGGTGAGAATTCCTTTATTAGTGGCGGCTATAGTTTCTTTGGGATGGGATTTTCCTTCTGTGTAAACAATGACCTGGCCTTTTTCCAAAAACTCATCGCTTATTTTTGTCGCAGACGACAAAAGTCCGCCTCCGTTTCCGCGCAGATCCAAGATTAGGGTTTTCATCCCTTCCGAACGGAGTTGGGAGGCTTTATCCAGAAATTCTTCGTAGGTGGTTTCGGCAAACCGGCTCACTTTGATATATCCTGTTGTTTTGTTGAGCAGGTATCCCGCATCCACACTGTAGATGGGAATGGTTCCCCGCGTAATAGTATAGTCTATCAGCTTTTTGGAATTGCCGCGCATGATGCTCACCTTCACTTCGGTGCCTCCCTTGCCCCTAAGTTTGCCAAGCACCTCCTTGTTTTTGATTTTCACGCCTGCAGCGCTTTTGCCTTCGATCTTTACAATTTTGTCTCCGGACTGAATGCCCAGTTGTTCACAGGGCCCACCGGGAATTGCCGCTATGACACGGATGGTATCTTTAAAAATATTGAACTCAATTCCGATGCCTTCGAAATTTCCTTCCAAAGGTTCATGCATTTCTTTTACTTCCTCTGCAGTGATGTAAACCGAATGAGGATCCAGATTCTGCAAGAGTTCTGTGATGGCCTTTTCTATCAATGCCTTTTTATTTACCGTATCCACATATTCTTCTTCAATAAAATTCAGAACGCTGTTCAGCTTGTCGGAAGATCTTTTTTCCGATTGAAGAAAACGAACAGCAGGCGAAGAGAAATTAAGTTTGGAACCGATGAAAATACCAGCGGCAAGCACAAGCGAGAAGATTATCGGGAGAACTATTTTAAATCGGGAATTCATATGCTAAAAAGCCGGCAGCAGGAGGCAGGAAGACATCGGAATTACTGCCTACTGCTGCTTCTTATATTTTACTACTTCTATTCCGAACTTGATCAGAAAATCAACTCCTTCGTCCGTAGGCAATCCTTTGTATTCCGCATAGCTGTTCAGGTAAATAACTTTTTTGATGCCGGATGCAAAAATTATTCGTGCACAGGAAAGACAAGGCGCCAGCGTAACATATATCGTGCAGTTTTCCAGCGGGACATTATTTTTGGATGCGTAAATAATCGTATTCTGTTCCGCATGCAGGGCCAGGGAGCATCCGCCTTTGCTATCGCGCGGACAACCTTTCTCCGGCCATTCAATGTCGCAATTGTGAGTACCCGCAGGGGGTCCGTTATACCCCAAAGAAACAATACGCGTGTCTTTTGTAAGCACTGCTCCCACTTTTATCTTAACACAATGCGAACGCTCGGCAAGATTTTTTGCCAGATCCATATAAATATCATCGAAGCTAGGTCTCAAGAAAGTTAATCGTTACTGGTTAATTGTTATTCGGGAATACATAATTAGAATACAACTGCTCTCTTTCGTAATTTCGTACAAGTTCGTTTTTCGAAGATTTTAAAATACTGTCGATACAACTCTTCTAACAGGCTCCGCGCTTCCCATAGTATAAAAATGAAGTACGGGCGCTCCAAACTTGATGAGTTCTTTCGACTGCCGGATGGCCCATTCTATTCCCACCTCCTTTGCTTCGCTGTCGTTTTTGCATTTTTCAACTGCTTCCATGAGATCCTGGGGGATATCAATGTAAAATGTTTTTGGAAGAATTGATGACTGGGATTTTGTAGTCAACACTTTTAGCCCCGGAATGATTGGCACGTTGATGTCCATTTCACGACATTTTTTTACGAAGTCAAAATATTTCTGGTTGTCATAAAACATTTGCGTAACTACGTACTGCGCTCCCGCATCCACTTTAGTTTTCAGGTGCCGAAGGTCAGAAGTCATGTTAGGCGCTTCAAAATGTTTTTCAGGATAGCCTGCCACACCTATGCAGAAATTCGTGGGAGTAACTTCCACCATGTCTTCTTCGTGCAGATACGATCCCTTGTTCATGTTCACCGCCTGCTTTACCAGATCAATGGCATACGCGTTTCCTCCCGGCTCCGGGATAAAGGATCGTTCATTCTTCACCGCATCTCCACGCAGCACGAGCACATTGTCAATTCCAAGGAACTGGAGATCAATAAGAGCGCTTTCCGTTTCTTCCTTTGTAAAACCACCGCAAATGATATGAGGTACAGTGTCAATCTTGTACCTGTTCATGATAGCAGCACAAATGCCTACCGTGCCGGGGCGCTTGCGTGTAGAAACTTTTTCAAGATAACCGCCTTCGCGTTTTTTGTAAATGTATTCCTCGCGATGATAAGTAACATCTACAAAAGAGGGCTTGAAATCCTGGAGCGGATCAATGATATTATAAATAGACTGTATGCTTTTCCCTTTCAGGGGAGGAAGTATCTCAATGGAGAAGAGCGTGGACTTGGATTGTTTGATGTGATCTACAACTTTCATGGTCAGAAGGTATAAGGGAAATGTGGTTCCTCCCTATTCCCTGTATTTCTCCCTTATTTCCTTTATACTAAGGATAGCGAAGATAAAGAATTGAGGGATACTACCAACCCCTCATTTTTCTGAGGGAAGTGATGTGGGCCACATGATGCTTGCCATGCCAGACATAAAGGGCAATCAGGAACCTAACCGACATCTCCCTTTTGCTTTCAGGATGAAAAACGGTTTTGGATAGATCTTCAGCCGAAAGTTTTTTCAGCATGTAAACCCAACGAGCGTGCAGGGCATCCAAAAGAGAAAACGAAATTTCCACCGGGATATTTTTAGCATCGTCCAATTCAGCCCAAAGTTTTTCTTCGTAAGGTTTTATCGTTGGATTATTTTCCGTGAGCGCAAGTTTGATGCGTATGTATGCGTTAATATGGCTGTCGGCCAGGTGATGAACCACCTGCCGCACCGTCCAGCCCCCTTCGCGGTAGGAGGTGTTAATCTGGGGATCACTCAAGTCTTTTAGTGCATTTTTTAGATGAGCAGGCAGATTTTCAATTTCAGAAATCCATTGGTTGATCTCTTTATCATCGGCATCTTTGTTAAAAGTAAATTTTCCTACCGGGTAGCGGAGTTGGTCGAGTGAGAGGGTTTGCATGATATAAATATTTTATGCGAAGGTATAGATAAGATGTCCACCCCAACCCTTCCGAAAACAACCGCGGGTTGCAAGCGCAGCGATCGAGAGGGGCTGCTTTTTTTAGTCTTATTGCCCGAAAATCCATATCATTGCATTCATTCTTTATTCATGTCCCTATAGTCATTTAAATACTATTAATGACAAGTTCCTATTTGCTTTTGGTTTCTCTTTTTACAATTGCAGTAACCGTATCTGTTTACCTGTTTCTAAAAACCAACACGCTCAAAAAGAAACTATCCGAGAAAGACACCGCTTCTTCTGCTTCAGAAAGTGAAAAAGAGAATCTTGCAGTTGAAAAGAAAAAACTCGAGGAAAAGAACAAAAAACTTTTCGGGATGAGCGAGGCGGTGTACAAGGAAAAGAAACGAGTGGACGAGGAAAATGAAAAATTGATCGTACAAAAAAGCGACCTGGAAAAAGAGAAAAAGAAGGTAGATGAAAAAGTAAAAAAACTCTGGAGCCAGAGCATGGCTATTCACAAGGAGAAAGAAAGGATCAACGAACTCAAGACGGAGATAGAAATAAAACACAAGGAGATCATTGACAGTGTAAACTATGCCAAGCGCATTCAGGAGGCCATTCTGCCGGATAGAAAAGAGATCATGGCTCATTTGCCTAACTCTTTCCTCCTCTTCAAACCAAAGGACATTGTAGCGGGTGATTTCTACTGGTTTGGAAACCTCACCCCCAACCCCTCTCCAAAGGAGAGGGGGGCTTCTCCCCCTTCGGGGGAGACGGGAGAGGGGGTGGTTCTCATCGCAGCTGTTGACTGCACGGGCCACGGTGTTCCAGGGGCTTTCATGAGTATGATCGGGAACACGCTTCTTAATCAGATAGTATTCGAGAAAAAAATTACAGAGCCGGCAAAAATTCTAACGGAGCTGAATATAGAAGTGAACGCCTCCCTGAAACAAACCCAGTTTGAATCGGAATCCCGTGACGGAATGGATGTAGGCATTTGCAGTTTTGAGTTTCCCTCTCCTTCGGAGAGGGACGGAAGGGTGAGGATGCAGTTTGCCGGAGCCAACCGCCCGCTGTATTTTGTACGAAACGGGGAGCTGACCGAAACCAAAGCCAATAAATTTCCTATCGGAGGATTAAGCTATGATGTAGACAAAACATTCACGAATCATGTTTTTCAACTGCAGAAAGGCGATGCCATTTACATTACCAGCGATGGCTATGCGGATCAATTCAGCCCGCAAGACAAAAAACTAATGACGAAAAAATTCAAAGAAATACTTGTGTCCATTCAGGATAAATCCATGGAAGAGCAAAGAGATTATCTGGATACTTTTATTGAGAACTGGAAGGGAGGCATGGAGCAGACTGACGATGTGCTGGTGATCGGTGTCAGGATATAGAGATAAGAGTATAAAAAAGCGCTTTTTTTTAATACCGCAATTTGAAAATTTATTTTTATATTTGCGGTATTAATTAATACGCTCCAATCATGCTAAAGCGGGACTCTGAAAAGGATTTACTGGAATTGTTAGGGTATTTTCCTGTTGTTTCGATTGTGGGTCCCCGTCAGGTAGGCAAAACTACCTTGGCGAATTCCATTGTTAAAAAATTAAGAAAAACATCTGTTTATCTTGACCTTGAGCTAAGTTCTGATTACGAAAAACTCAGCGATGCTCAACAATTCCTGGAACAGTATGCTGACAGATGCGTCATTATTGATGAGATTCAGCGCATGCCAGCACTTTTTCCCTTGCTCCGTGCCCTGGTGGATAAAAAAAGGGTTGCCTCCCGCTTTTTACTTCTAGGCTCGGCATCTCCTGATCTGATCCGCGACAGCTCCGAAACACTTGCCGGACGGGTTGCTTATATGGAGCTGACGCCCTTCAATCTTACAGAATTAAAAAACAATACTGTTGCCGGAAAACACTGGCTTCGGGGCGGTTTTCCAAATGCGCTGCTGGCGCCCTCGCAGAAAATATGGCAAAAGTGGACAGCCAATTTCATCCGGACTTACATTGAAAAAGACCTTCCCCTTCTCGGCATGCCGGCTACTCCTGCTGTTACCCAGCGCTTATGGGCTATGCTCGCACATCATCACGGGCAGGAACTTCATTATTCGCAATTGGCAAAAGCGCTTGAACTATCTGCCCCTACTGTAAAAACCTACATTGATTTTTTAGAACAAGCATTTCTTATACGTAGGTTACAGCCATTCAGCAATAATGCGAAAAAACGCCTCGTCAAAGCATCGAAAGTGTATATCCGAGACAGCGGCTTGCTGCATTATCTGAATACCATTTTTTCGTACGATCATCTGAACAACAACATACTGATCGGAAATTCCTGGGAAGGGTATGCCATTGAGCAGATATACCAACTGCTGCCCGACCATATAAAACTGTACTTCTACCGGACCAGCGATGGGAGCGAAATAGACCTTGTGTTTGTAAAAGGCAATAAGCCGGCTGCCACAGCAGAAATAAAATACACTTCCACTCCTTCCTTATCAAGGGGAAACACCATTTCAATAAATGACCTGAAGACAAAAAATAATTTTATCATCACCAGGCAAAGTGATGATTACCTGGTCAAAAATAAAGTGCGCGTATGCGCCCTAAAGGACTTTTTAACTTTATATTTATCCTCCATATGAAACAACCACTTCAAAAAACGAGCCTGTCCCGCTCAGGTATTTCCAGCCGGGACGATATCGAAAAGCCACATGAGTAGGAAATTAAAAATGGCACTGTCTGATTCCGGTTGGTTACACCGAGTTTTACCTGACTTCCGATTTAAAACATTACCATATAAGGTCATTTTTTAGTATACTTGCGCTTCCCTCATCATAGAAAAATTCATGCACGCAAATATCTTTATTGCCTGGACCCCCAACGACTGCAGATCGCTTCGTGAAGACCTGACACAGGTTTTAAAAAATTCAGGAATGGAAATTGCAAATGAGGGCGAATTTCCAGCGGATGAAGCAGGCTTTAAGCTGGCTGTTGAAAAAGGTATCCAAAAAGCAGATTGTTTCATTCTTCCCATAGGCGGAAAGTTGGGCGAGTCTCTCCCCACTGAAAACAATGTCTCCATGTCTCATTATCAGTTCTTAAAGATCAAACAACATTTGGCTGAAAGCAATTTCCGGCTTTTTGTTTGGCAAACACCTTTAGCGGCTCCTCATTTACTTGAACCGAAGCAACTTGAATTTATTGATCATCTCAAACATAGTATCACGTCAAACATGGCTTTTACGAATGTTCCCTCTCCGCTGAAACTTGCCGATGACATCCGTAGTGTAATGGAAATTCCGGAAATCACCCTTGCTGAGGTGGCCGGGACCGATATTTTCCTTATCTGCAACGAAATGGACGATGCGGAAGCAACCGAAGTCATGGATATGGTAAGTGATATTGTTCCCATCAAAAAATTAACTGTTGTTCACGATGATGGACTGAACTATGATGACCTTTCTGCCCAGCAGATAAATTCAAGCAAACTGGCTGTGATTTATTTCAGGGAGTCTGCGGACTGGGCGCTTCCCTTCGTTCAGCAGGTTTGGAAAAAGATCGGAGGGGCTGCTTCCAAAACTCCCCTCCTCCTCATCGGATCAAGCGATCCCAATTCAAATGCCGGTAAGTATGTGAACGCTCCCAAAATAATTTCGATGATTGTAAACGCGGATTTGATTCCTTTGGAAATAAAAGTGCAATACGACAAGGCGGTTGAATCTGCCGTCAAAAAGAGATAGCGATTTTTTCGAAGATATAAATGGAATATAAGAAAATCTGTCCCTACCCCGGGCTTCGTCCATTTAATGATGACGAATCCATTTACTTTAAAGGAAGGGATAAAAATATTGATTCGATAGTTGACCTGGTTGAAAAGAAAAAATTTGTGATGCTGACCGGAGCATCAGGCGATGGAAAATCCTCGCTGGTTTATGCAGGTGTTTTGCCCCGTGCCCGTGCAGGCCTCCTGAAAGCGAAATACAGCAGTTGGAAGGTGGCTGACTTCCGTCCGGAGCGGGATCCACTCGGCAACCTTACAAGAGCATTACATTCTTTTTTAAACACCGACAACTTTGAGACCTTCAGAAAAAAACTCAGTTACGGATTTAATGCGTTGGTTAATACGTATAAAAAATCGCCTTTATTCATAGATGTTGAAGGCAAGGAATGGAAAGAGGCCGATGAACCAACAAAAAAACAATTAAGGAAAAAAGCGGGCAATCTTATTATCATTGCCGATCAATTTGAAGAATTTTTTACCAATATTGAAAATTACCACAATGGATCCTCCTCCGTTGAATCGCAGACGGTTGTAAACCTCCTGCTCGAAACAGCAAGGATTGCCCTTGCAGAATATCTTCCTGTTTATGTTATCCTCACCATGCGCTCTGATTATATCGGGCAATGCGCTTCGTTCAGAGGACTGCCCGAATATATTGGCTTCAGCGAATTTTTTGTTCCCCGGCTCAAACGGCATGATCTGGTTCAGGTTATTGAGGAACCCGCTAAACTGAACGGAGACCGGATCAGCAGGCGATTAACAGAGCACCTTCTCAATGATATCACGGACGGATACGACCAGCTTCCCATCCTTCAGCATGCGCTGAATCAAATTTGGCAGGCGGCAGATAATGGAAAGGAAGAAATGGACTTAATACATTATGCAAAAGTCGGAGGATTAGATAAAACCCGCTTGCCGGATGCGGACAAAATAATGTTTGAAAAGTGGCTGCTGGGAATCCCGCCTTTCAAGGTGAAATTATTTGAAAAGCCTTCGCTGGAAAATGTACTGAACGCACATGCCAATGAACTTCTGGAAAAGGCCTATGATTATTTTGTCGCAAAACACCCGGAAAATGCCAACGTGATTACCCGGGAAGACTTTATGCTCATTGTTAAAACAACCTACCAGTGTTTAACAAAAATTGATGAGTCACGCGCGGTAAGAAACAGAATGACCCTGCAGGAAATAAGCGACATCATTCAACGACCTCATATTACGGCAAGGTTAGTAGGCAAATTGCTTGACATTTTCCGACTACAGGGCAATACTTTTTTAAAGCCTTTTATCACTGACAAGCCGGAGTCTTTAAAAACCCATAAACATACCATTCTCGATATAACTCACGAAAGTTTAATTCGGAACTGGAGCGTACTTAAAAACTGGGCAGATGAAGAATACGAGAATTGGCAGCAGTTCCATGACTTCAACAAACAATTACAGCGATGGATCAGCAACGAAAAGCAAAAAGGGTACCTGTTGCCCATAGGTCCACTCTCATTTTTTGAAGATTGGTACAACTCCTGTAAACCCAATAAATACTGGCTTAAGAAATATGATGAGAGCGAGACTCCTGAGACTGAAAAGGATGCCAAGGCCCATAAAATAATAGAGGATGCAAGCTTGTTTCTGAAATCCAGCAGACAAGCCATTCGCAGAAAGAAAAACCTTCTTGTCTATTCAACGGTTACAGTAGTGCTGATATTGCTTTCTTTTACAGTATGGGCGTTTCTGGAAAGAAATAAAGCGCTTGAACAGCAATTGATAGCCGAACAAAAGACTCAGGAAGCGGTAAATGCTACAAAAGAAGCCATTCGTTCCAAGGAGGAAGCTTTGAAATCTCAGCGAAAAGCAATAGAGAGCGAGCAGCTGGCCGTTTCTGCAAAAGATACGGCATTAAAAGCAAAAGAGCAGGCAATGGTTTCGCAGCAAGAAGCGCTGAAACAAAAATCAAGAGCGGAAGCGGAAACCCGGAATGCACAGGAGCAATCTCTTATTGCAAAAAGAGAAACCGAAAAAGCTGAGCAACAACGTGCTATTTCGGAAAAAGAAAAAAATAAAGCGGAAAAAGCGGAAATGAAAGCACGTCAGCTTTCGCTCATTTCTGTTTCTCAGAATCTGGCACTGAAATCTGCTTTGCAAAATACAAATCCTCAATTACAGGGATTGCTTGCCATGCAGGCCTACCGCTTTACAAAACAAAACGGAGGAAAAGTGCAGGATCCTGCTATTTACGAAGCATTGCGATCAGCCTATTCATCACTCGCGTCAAATTCAAACGCTGTCCTTAAAGGATCAAGCGCTGAAGTCAGAACTCTTGCCGAAAATTCCACTTCCCTGGCAAGCGCGGGAAAAGACGGAGTCGTTAATTATTGGAATGTAAGCAAGGGAAAATCAGAAAGTTCAGTCGGATTAAAATATTCCAGCCCGAATAATTTTATTTTTATCAGCTCAAATGGAGCGTTGGCAGCATCCGGTCATGAGAACAAAGCGGTTTGCGTATGGTCAATGAACGGAGGAAAAATATCTTTCGTAGAAATGAAGGGCCGAAAGGAACTGTTGAGAACCGCATCTTTCAGTCCTGATTTCACCACGGTTGCTGCCGCAGGGAAAGACAGCATGCTTACTATATGGAATGTTCAATCCGGGAAGGTCATAAAAGAGATTAACATGAAATCATTTGTAAAAACCATACTGTACACCTCTAACGAAAATTCGCTGGCTGTGATCACTGAGAACGGAGAGGTTAACCTGATTTCTGTTAGTGAAGGAAGTATTCAGAATATTTATTCCTCGCAAACCTCCTTACCCCTTTGCGGAACATACATTCCTCAAAAAAATACACTGGCCTGTGGATTTTCAGACGGGAAAATAAGACTGTTCAATCTCTCCGCATCAGGGAAAGTGAACCAACTGGGTGATAATATTACAAGAGTGGAACAAATTTCGGTTAAAAACAATATGCTCGCGGTTTCCTGTTCCGATAAAACAATAAAAATATACGAACTTGGCAACACGGACTTGAAGCCAATTCATTTAAAAGATCATAAGACGAAAGTGCGAAGTCTTATCTTTGATAAGGAGAATAAAATAATTGCGGGATGCGAAGACAAAACAATTCGCGTGTGGGATACTTCATCGGATAAGATCGCAGAGAAATTATGTTCTTTACTAACACGAAATATGACTTTAATTGAATGGAAGCAATTTGTGGGAGAGAAAATTGAATATGAAAAAACCTGCTCTAAATAATATGGCCAGACTACCGCTCATACTGCTGTGCTTTTTTCTTTTGTCAGCAGCAAAAGGGCAAAGCAGCCTATCGGATGAAATAATTTTCAGGATTCAGGTAAAAGTTTCCAAACAGCAGCAAACCATCAGCGGTTTGGATGACGTAACTGTTATTCAAACGGAACAAGGTTCATACACTTATTTTTCCGGGTCATTCAAAACTTACAAAGAAGCGGATGAGTACAAATCCAAATTAAAATCAAAAGGATTCTCCGATGCTTTTGTGGCAACTTTCAGGGGTAAGACAAAAATTTCTGTTGCAGACTATCAGAAGATCGTTTCAAAAAACCCGGAGGCCCCAAAAGAGGCTGCTGCTTCGGCTGATTCAGTAACAAAAAGCGATGGTACCCCGGTGGACTCCACCATCCAGCGTCCGGATTCTGTTGAAAATAATTCTTTTGAGAAAGATGAGTCGGCTGTTGATGTATCGGCTAACCTCGTAAAAAAAATACTGGAAGAAAGCAGTTGCCCCACCCTTGTTAAAGATGCGGAAGCCCTCTACAACAACGGCAGCTATGAAGAATGTCTTGCTTTGCTGGATAAAGGATTTAAAGATTGTGGGTTTTCCCGCAGGGAGAAGGAAGATGCCTGGGTATTACGCGCCAAAGTGAATATTGAAAAAGACAAGGTACCGGATGTGCAGCAGGCGCTGGTAAGATTGTTGCGAATAAATCCCAATTACAAGCCGCTGGAAGGAGCGTACCAGGAAGATTTTTACAGCTATTTTAGTAAAATAAAAGTTCGTCCTTTGCTTTCTACCGGCATTTTTGCAGGACCTGCGCTTCCTGTTTTTAAAACTCTTAAAACCTATTCGGTATTCGATAGCGTGAATTACTCATCTCCCTATCGTTCCTTACCGGGTAATCAGGAAGGAATTTTCTTCGAATTAGCTTTTATGAAAAACATTTCCATCACCTCAGCATTTTCGTACACATCCTATGCCTACAAGAGGCATTTAGAAAGAGGAACGGTATATTTCCTTGACTATAAAGAGCTCCTGCATTACTGGACCGTCCCCGCATACTTAAAGTTCTTTTTTACCTGCAAAAAAATTAATCCCTATTTCATTGCAGGAGGGAGTTATTCCAAATTGCTAAAATCCACTGCCGAGTTGAGTCTGCAATACACCTCCCAGGATGCTCTTACAGGGATTATTGATGAATTCACCTCCGGAGCCAGCGGAATTGACCAGAAACCTTACCGGGTAAATTTCTATACAAGTATTTTATTCGGAGCAGGATGCTCTTACCGTATAAAAAATTTCCTGTTTTCAGCCGAGACATCTTATTCTCTTGGCCGAAATAATATTATGAATCCGGATGCCGAAATCCGTAACACCGATCTGATTTACAAATTTTACTACATAGATAATGCCGTAAAAATCGACCTGGTAACTACAAAAATATCCGTTGCCTACATCCTGCATTACCAGGTAAAAAAAACTAAATGAAAATGAAAAATATATTCCATGGATTTGTGTGCACTTTGAGTGCAGGCATCCTGATCTCATCCTGCAAAAAGGATATATTGCCTTCAGAAAATGAAAACATCATAAAGACCTATGACTTTAAAATGATGGATGGCGTTGCCATAAAAGGCAATGGCTTTGTTTTGATCGGACAAGAGAGTAAAGCAATTGTCGAGGCAAATACAAAACTTATGAAACTAAGTGAGAATGGTGTTATTGAATGGACCAAACATTTTCCGTTCATAGTGCAAGATAGTGGTAGCTTTGGTTCTTCTAGATTAGCTTACCATATTGCCGATATAGCAAATTATGATAATGCGATTTTCCTATCAGTTATTAAAAGAGAATCAACGATCCAAGCAAATAAGCCCGATGAAATGGCCATTCATAAATACGACTTGGCAGGTCAAAAAATTTATGAAAAAA
>SCSP01000096.1 GCA_004297845.1 Bacteroidota bacterium
GGCATAAATACGAGGAGAGACTTACTATTGGCAATAAAGAAATAGCAAAAGGTATCATTGACTTCCTCATAGAAGACTCTATTGTCCTTGAAATAAAAAAGGGAGACCGCTTTCTAAAAGGAAATATTGATCAGGTTAATAGCTATTTACAAATTACAGGCCTTCAACTTGGCATTCTTGCTAATTTCACCTCAAGAGGCTTTCAATTCAAACGGATTCTAAACATTCAAAATTCATAATTCGCCCTGATTCGTAATTCGTGGTGTATGATTGTAGACATCTTCATCCCTTGCTTTATAGACCAGCTTCATCCGCAGGTGGGGTTGAACATGGTTAATATCCTGGAAAAATTAGGTTGCGGTGTGAATTATAACCCTGAGCAAACCTGCTGCGGACAGCCTGCCTTTAATGCCGGTTATTGGAACGAAGCCCGAACCGTGGGAGAAAAATTCATCAAGGAATTTCAGAACGACCGATATATTGTTTCCCCTTCTGCCTCCTGCACAGGTTTTGTAAAGAATTATTATCCGGAAATGTTCAATAACTCCGTTTTACACAATGAACTGAAACAGATCAAAAAGAATATGTTTGAGTTCTCGGATTTCCTGGTGAATGTTTTAAAAATTACCAACCTGGGCGCAACCTTGAAAGGGGTAGCAACCTATCATGACTCCTGCGCTGCCCTGCGGGAATACGGAGTGAAACAGGAACCCAGAATCCTTCTCTCCAAAGTGCGTGGCCTTGAAATGCGCGAGATGAAAGATACAGAGGTCTGCTGCGGCTTTGGAGGCACTTTCTCTGCCAAGTTTGAACCCATTGCCGTTGGCATGGTGGAACAGAAAGTAAAAAACGCACTGGATGTAAAAGCGGATTATATTGTGTCCACGGATATGTCCTGCCTCCTGCACATTGACAGCTACATCAAAAAGCAGAAACTGAATATGAAGGTGATGCATATTACGGATGTGCTGGTGAGTGGGTGGGAGTAAGACAGAAGCCCCCTCCCCTTGGGCTACGCCCGCAACCTGCGGTTGTCCCTTCAGGGGAGGAGTTGCAGGACGACAAAATACAAATCAACCTATCGCAGATACTCAGCCTCAGCGGTACAGATAACAGATATACACAGATTTTCAGATAAGCAGCCATCAGTAATCTGTAAATCTGTGTATATCTGTTATTTGTACAATGCACGCAACCCGGATGAAGGTTCATCCTGGAAGGATATCAAACAGCGCATTTCAAAAAAGAAATGGGTTATGACCTCATATCCACAAATACTCTTAGGGAATAGCTACTGATTACACAGATTCACACTAATTGGTCTGTGATAATCTGTGTACTAAGGCAGGATTTTAAACCCTAATCCCAATAATACAAACATCGTCCACCGCTTCTGTTCCTGACCGCCACGTTTCCCAAAAGTCCTCCAAATATTTTTCCTGTTCTTTCATTGACTTGTCCTGAATGGCAAGCAAAATTTCTTTAAACCTTTTCGTCATCATTTTTTTTCCACCTATCCCAAAAGTATCAGCGTATCCATCAGTAGTCAGATAGAATGTGTCACCTTCCTTTAATTTTATTTCGTGCGAATCAAAGCGCTGGCTGTCCTCCGTAAATCCCCCTATTGCTTTCTTTGTCGCTTTAATTTCCTCGACAGAAATTGCTCCTTTGCGGATAATCCAAATCGGTCTGTTTGCGCCTGCATACCTTACCGTGCGATTTTCCGTGTCAACTTGACAAAGTGCGATGTCCATGCCGTCTCTTGTTGAGTCCTCTCCTTCAGATTGTTTGAGCGCGGTTTTAACTCCTATATTCAGCAATGATAAAATCTCTGATGTGTCTGAACTCTCGGAAACAGCATCTTCTAATTTATTCAAAGCAATCATTGTGATTAAACTCGAAGGAATTCCATGCCCGGTTGCGTCCCCGCCTGCTATGAAAACAGATTTATCTTTTTTATGAAAAAAATAAAAATCGCCAGACAAAACTGCTTTGGGCTTGAATAGCAAGAACGATTGCGGAAATGCCTCCCATATATCCTTGCGGTGAGGAAGCATGGCTCGCTGTATCCGCTTTGCGTAATTTATACTGTCGGTAATGTCTTTATTTTTTCCCTCTATGATAAGTTTTGATTTTTCC
>SCSP01000097.1 GCA_004297845.1 Bacteroidota bacterium
ACAAAACCGGAATTTGCAGAAGACAGATATGGAGCCAGGGACAAGGCATTGACAACCGGAACTGGATACCCATGTATGATGAGATGAATGACAAGATCACCACCGAAGCAATTATCACTTTCGATACCGCATACAAAGTTCTGTCAAATGGAAAATGGATCAGTAAAAAATTCAATAAAAATGGAACTAACACATGGCATTACAAAATGAGCCATCCATATTCTCCATATCTCATCATGTTGGGAATTGGAAAATATGATGTCAAAGAAACAAAATCGGCATCCGGAGTGCCCCTGTATCTGTGGTATTATCCTGAATGGAAAGACAAAGTGAACACTACTTATATGCACAGCGAAAAAATGATAGATTTTTTTGAAAAAGAAATCGGAGTACCCTATCCATGGGAATCATATTCTCAAATTCCGGTTCAGGATTTCATGTATGGGGCCATGGAAAATACAACCGCTACTGTATTCGGTGATTTTTTCTTTGTGGATGAACGAACATTTCTTGACAGAAATTATGTAAGCGTGAATGCACACGAACTTGCACACCAGTGGTTTGGCGATTTTGTTACCGCCCGGAGCGATGCGCACCATTGGCTGCAGGAAAGCTTTGCAACTTACTACAACTGGCTTTTTGAACGGGAAGTTTTTGGACAGGATCATTTCGACTGGGGGCGCAGAGGAGCTCAGAACAATTCCCTGGATGAATCCACAAAAAATAAATTCCCGGTGGCACACAGCGAGGCCGGTTCCGTGCGCCATTATCCCAAAGGGGCTTTTGTCCTCAACATGCTCAAATATGTGCTGGGAGGAAGGGAAGTGTATAATAAATGTATTAAGCACTACCTGCAACAACATCCTTACGGAAGCGTTGATACCGAGGACCTGCTGGTAGCCTGCGAAGAAATTACCGGCATGGAACTGGACTGGTTCTTTGAAGAATGGGTGTACAAAGGAGGTGAACCGGACTACAAAGTTTCCTTCAGAGATGTTACGGATGATGCCACAGGAAAAAAAACCAGTCGTTATTCTGAATTTATTGTACAACAAACCCAGGAGCTTTCCGAACTTACCGGGCTTCCTCAATCAGGCGGCAACCGGGTGAACAGCGTAAATGATAATGCATTCGTGCAAAGCTCAGAAAATAACACCTACTCCGCTGCCGGACTTTGGAAAATGCCTATCTGGTTTGAAGTAAATTACACCGATGGAACCAAAGACCGAAAACAGGTTTGGATCAACCATCTGACCGAAACAGTCCGAATCCCGATCCCTGAAGGGAAACAAGTTGATTTCCCGCTCTTTGATCCTGACAACCAGGTGCTGAAAGCTGTTTCGTTCGATAAATCATTTGACGTGTTGAAAGTTCAGGCATCAAAAGCTGCAAATATGCTCGACCGCTACGATGCCATTGCTGCGATGAAAGACATTGACCTAGAGCGAAAAAGGGACTTTCTGATCTACTATTACAACACAAGGGATAAAGGAACTTTTCACGCTATAAAAAATGAGATCATCAAACAACTCTCTCAGGATACCGATAAACAATCGTTAGGATTACTTAAATTGGCTTTAGCTGATGCAGACGTCAAGGTACGCAAATCCGTTCTCGACAACATGAAAGTACTTCCACAGGAATTGTTTCCTGACGTTGAGAAGCTGCTGAAAGACCCTTCTTATGAAGTTATTGTAAATGTGCTTGAATACCTCTCCTTTGCCAACCCTGAAAAAATTCCTTTTTACCTGGAACAAACAAAAGATGTGGAGGGATCTCCAGGCAGAAACGTGAAGATCAAATGGCTCGAAATTGCATCTATGTCAAACGAAAAATACCTCGATCAACTCGTGAGCTATACCAGCAACGCCTATGAGTTTCGCACGCGCGTAAATGCGATCAACTCACTCAAAAAACTCAATCACCTGGATGCCAATGAAATTGAGTATCTCATAGACGCCCTACTCAGCGCAAATATGCGTCTGGCAAATCCCGCTTCTGCCGCCATAAAAAATTTCTATGAACAATTGCATCTTAGAAGACAGATCATTAATTATGTAGAGTCAAAGGAGTGGGATCTTTGGGAGAATAAGATTATTAAGCAAGTAGTGAAATGAGAAAAAAAAAAAAAAATGAAAATATCCGGATAATGAACGAGAACAAATGCATATTCTGTAGCGTAATCAACGGAGAACTTCCTTCCTATAAGATTTGGGAAGACAATGATTCAATCGCAGTTCTCGACCTTTGTCCAAATACAAAAGGGCAGACATTAGTATTATCCAAAAATCATTTGCCATCCTATCCATTTGATATTGACGACAAAGAATATTTACGGGCGCTAAAATCAGCAAAAACCGTTGGAAAAATTCTTGAACAAAAACTAAATGTAAAAAGAGTAGCCCTTGTCATTGAGGGAATGGGGATAGATCATTTGCATATTAAATTATACCCCCTTCACGGGCTTGATACAACTTTTCAAGAAACATGGACAAACGAAACTGCATATTTTGATAATTACAAAGGATATATATCAACACTTATGGGTAATCGGGCAGAAGAAAAAGAACTATTAGAAATCCAAAAACTTATTACAAATAATTAATCTGAATATCTGCAACCTTAGATGAACTTCGTATTTCCCCAGTTCCTGTTTGCCCTCTTTGCGGTTTCTATTCCCATTATTGTTCATTTATTCAATTTCCGAAGGTTCAAAAAAGTTTATTTCTCAGATGTTCGCTTTCTGAAAGAAGTAAAACTCCAAACGCAGAATCGCAATCGCATCAAACATCTGCTTATTCTTCTCGCACGGATACTTGCTGTTTCATTCCTGGTAGCTGCCTTTGCACAGCCTTTTATTCCGCTTAACAATAAAAATGCAAGTGCAGGAGTTCAGGCAGTGAGTATTTACGTAGACAATTCATTCAGCATGGAGAATATCAGCAAGAACGGCATACTGCTGGACGAATCAAAAAAAATAGCCCGTGAAATAGCACTTGCTCATGCCCAAACCGATCTTTTCCAACTGCTCACGAACGACTTTGAAGGCAGGCATCAGCGGTTACAAAGCAGGGAAGAATTTTTAACGATGCTGGACGAGATCAAGGTCAGCCCTGCAGTAAAAACAATTTCTGAGGTCATCAACAGGCAGACGGATATACTTTCCAAAGCAGAAACAAAGAACAAAAAATCATTTCTTGTTTCAGATTTTCAGCAGTCGGTTGCTGACCTGGAAAAAGTAAAAGCCGACTCAACCATCAGAACCACGCTGCTCCCTGTAGCTGCAAATCAGGAAAGTAACCTCTATATTGATTCCTGCTGGTTCGATTCTCCGGTGCATCAGCTGAACCAGCCCGAAAAACTGAATGTGAGAATAAAAAATCTATCGGAGAATAACATGGAGAACATGCCTGTCAAACTTTTCCTGAACGGACAGCAAAGAACGCCCGCCTCTTTCAGCATTCAGGCAAACGAAAGCAAGGAAATCCAGCTTTCATTTGTTGTAAAAGAGCCTGGTATCCAGCAAGGCAGAATCGAAATAGCAGATTATCCTGTAACATACGATGATAAATTTTATTTTTCTTTTACTGTTGCGAAAAATATTTCCGTCACCTGTATTTCGGCTGTTCAGCCCTCCTCTCCTCAAGGAGAGGAAATGGAGGTAAGGTATCTCGAATCCCTCTTCGGAAAGGACTCCCTTTTCATTCTCACCATGGCCGATGAAAGCAAAATGGACTATTCTTTACTGGCCGCTCAACAGGTAATTGTTTTATCCGATCTGAAAACAATCTCCTCAGGGCTTTCGCAGGAACTGAACCGTTTTGTACAGAACGGGGGCAGCCTGATCGTATTTCCTTCTACAGAGACAGATACCTCATCCTACAGGTCATTTCTTTCTTCTTTGGGAGCAAATTATTACCTGAAAACTGATACCGCCAATACAAAAGTTGATTGGGTAAATTTTGAGAGCGATATTTTTTCGGACGTGTTTGACAAACCTTCTCAGGGAAAGACAGTGAACATGGACCTGCCGGTTGTTCATAATCATTTCAGCCAATCACATTCCAATCAGACAAGCGAAGATGTCCTTTTGAAGACAAAGACCGGTGAATCCTTCTTTTCAAAATATACATTCAAAAAAGGAAAAGTATACACCAGCGCAACTTCGTTGAGCTCAGGCTGGAGCAATCTTGCCAGGCATGCTATTTTTGTACCCCTGATGTACAAAATTGCGATGAACAGCCAGCCCGAAGAAAAATTATTTTATACAGTTGGGAAGAACAACGCCATTAAAGCTGCTCCTGCGCGAACAGGAGAAAATATTTTCAAGGTCAGAGGAGAAAAAAAATCAGAAGGTTTTGAAATCATTCCTGAAAACAGGGTAGTTGACCTTGAACATACCCTGTTCCTTCACGACCAGATAAAAGATGCCGGAAATTATGGGCTGTTTTCCGGAAATGAGTTTGTTTCAGGGCTTGCGTTCAACTACGACCGCAGGGAGTCGGACCTGAACCGGTATTCTCCGGACGAACTGATTGTGATGTGTGAAAAAGAAGGTCTTGCCAATTTTTCCCTAATCGATATGGGCGATAAAAACGTGTCAAAAGCACTTGCAGATATCGGTGAAGGAAAAAAACTTTGGAAATGGTGTATTGTATTTGCGCTATTCTTCCTTGGCGCAGAAACTGCTCTTCTCAGGCTGTTCAGATCCTGATTTTTTAATTGTTTTTCACTTGACTATTATTTTTCCGGTATAAGTGACGGCTGCACCTTGTGGATCGCTTTTATTGTCTGTTATCCTGAAGAAATAAATTCCATCACGAAAACCAGATATATCAAATAGCGAGGAGCGGCTATTTCTATTTTCTGAATATACCCGTTTACCGAGTTCACTAAAAATATCTATCCGAAAGTCATCCATGCCGCACGAAAGAGAAAAATCTCCTTCTGTAGGATTGGGAAAAATATCAGGATTTGCAATTGTATTAATTTCAGGGATGCCAACTGCATTGCTTAGA
>SCSP01000098.1 GCA_004297845.1 Bacteroidota bacterium
CGATAAAATCCTTAATCGTAAATCCTTAATCCTTCATCTTGATTTGCCCGGTGGAATTTATTTTGTAAATATTAAAACAGAAAAAAAGTCATTCGTGCAAAAAATCATCATTCAGAAATAATAAATGCCTGACTCGGACTTATGAAAACGAAAAATCTCCCCGCAGTTTGTATTACTGTCTGTTGTCTGCTGTCTTCTGCCTACTCTTTCTCCCAGGGCACCTGGCCCTGGGCAAAGCAAAATACTTCCGGAAACAATCTGGAGGAGCCGGGAGGAGTGGCAACAGACGCTGCCGGAAATGTTTATGCGGTGGGTCATTTTTTTTCCGCTGCCATCACCTTTGGCGCGGTTACACTCACCAATAATGCTTTTGGCAGTTTTTATATTGTCAAATTCGATCCTTCCGGCAATGTGCTCTGGGCAAAAAATTCATCATCGGCAGTGAGTGGTTCCGGTTCCACCATGGCTTATTCCGTGGCTGTGGATGCTGCGGGGAATATTTATGCAGGAGGGCAGTACAATGCTGTCCCCGTTATCTTTGGATCCATTACCCTCCCCAATGCGGGTTCGCTGGATGCCTTTCTTGTCAAGTACGATGCTTCGGGCAATCTGCTTTGGGCAAAAAGCGCAGGGGGAATGTATGAGGACAGGTGCATGGCCACTGCCGTGGATGCTTCGGGTAATGTTTACATTACCGGATACTTTCAGGATGTTTCCATTACGTTTGGCTCCAACACATTAACCCATGTCGGGCCGGCAGGTTTCGGAGAGTCCAATCTTTTTTTTGTCAAGTACGATGCCTCCGGCAATGTGCTTTGGGCAAAAGGCGCTGGAAGTAATAATGTTTTAGGGAACGGCTTGGCGCTAAGTCCTTCCGGGAATGATGTATATCTGATAGGAGGTTTCAGAGGATCTGTTGCTTTTGGCGCCACCACACTCACTTCATCAATGGGGGCTTATGACGAGGGTTTTATTGTCAGGTACGATGCTGCCGGCAATGCGGTCTGGGCAAAACAATCGGTTTCGTATTGGAAGCAGGCCTTTCAGGGCGTAACTGTTGACCTCACAGGGAATTTTGTTTATGTAGGCGGATTGTATCACCTTACTACCATCACCTTTGGCGCTTTTACACTTCCTGACATTGGATACCAATCCGGATTTATTGTCAGATATGACGCCTCCTCCGGCAATGTACTATGCGCGCAAAACCTGAGCGAGAACAATGCAGGATCGGATATAACGGTATGGGGCGTAGCTACAGACGCTTCAGGAGATGTTTATACAGCAGGAAGAGCTTTTGCCAGTGTCGTTAATGCCGGCTCATTTAATTTACCAACCCCCGCTTCCGGAATGGACCCCATGTTTGTAATGGTTTTTGATCAGAATTGCGCAGCCATTTGCGGAGACGCTTTGGAAAGCGGAGGTAATGCGCTGCAACCATTGGCGGCTAATGCCACTGGCGATGTGTATGTATCCGGTGGTTTGAATATTTCCCCAACCATGACCATTGGGGCAACTACTTTAACGGCAAATGGCGGTTATGATGTGTGGGTGGCCAAATATGAAAAATGCACCACCAGCGCCCTCAATGTCAGCGCCAGTTCCACGGCTATTTTATGTAACGGGCAATGCGCAGGCACGGCAACTGCAACGCCCACAAGCGGCACAAGCCCTTATACATACTCATGGAACACTGTCCCTATACAAAACACCCAAACCGCCACAGGGCTTTGTGCAGGTAATTATAATGTAACCGTAACCGATGCAACAGGCAGCACAGGAACTGCCAATGTTACTATTGCACAGCCAACTGCCATTACGGCAAGCACATCCGCAACTCCGGCTTCCTGCGGCAGCAATACAGGAACAGCCACAGTGGCAGTTGCAGGAGGCAGCGGCAGTTATACTTATTCATGGAATCCATCTTCCCAAACAATTTCAACCGCCACAGGACTATCCGGTGGAAATTATACAATCACCATCACCGATACCAAGGGCTGCACGCAAACAGCAACTGTAACAATCACGCAAACCGGAGGTCCTGCGCTTACTACCTCATCCACCCCGCAAACCTGTACGCAGAGCGGAACTGCCAGCGCTAACGCTTCGGGAGGCACAGCGCCTTACACTTATCAATGGTGCAATGGACAAACTACTTCATCTGTAACAGGGCTTGCAGCAGGAAACTGCACCGTGATCGTTACCGATGCAAGCGGTTGTTCTACTGCGGATACCGCAACCATTACAACAAGCGGCAGTATTCCTACTGCAACGGTAACATCCTCTGCTGCATCCTGCGGAAATAACAACGGCACAGCAACTGCTGCTGTAAGCGGAGGAACTGCGCCTTACACTTACTTGTGGAGCAATAACTCAACCACTCAGCAAATCTCTAACTTGAGCGCAGGAAACTATACAGTAACAGTTACCGATGTTATCGGCTGTATGCAAACAGCAGCGACAAATATAACTTCAACACCCGGCCCCACTGCTGCGGTTACCGCCACTTCTATAAGCCTATCTCCCGGAAACAGCAGCCAACTCACGGCAACAGGAGGCGGAACCTATTCATGGGCACCGGCAGCCGGATTAAACTGCGCCACATGCGCTAATCCAACAGCAACGCCATCACAAACAACCGCTTACTGCGTGTTTGTTACGGATGCAGGCGGATGTTCCGATTCTGCCTGCATAACAGTTTACGTGGAACTGCCCTGCGGAAATTTTTATATTCCCAACGCTTTTT
>SCSP01000099.1 GCA_004297845.1 Bacteroidota bacterium
GAATCCCGGTCCAGCGCGAGATGACATCCGCTATATCTTCCGAATCCACTTCTTCCTTCAGCATTTGCTTTCCGTCTTTTTGGGTTTCGGTAAGCTTTGCTTTGAAACCTTCTAAACGCAACTCAGCATCTTTTATCTTTCCGTAGCGTATCTCAGCTACTTTTCCGTAATTGCCTTCGCGCTCCGCCTGGGTTGCTTCCTGCTTGAACTGCTCAATGCTTTCTTTTTCTTTTTGAATCCCTTCAACAATCTCTTTTTCAGATTGCCATTTGGCTCTCAGGTTCTTGCGCTTATCGTCCAGCTCGGCAATTTCTTTTCTTAACTCATCAAGTTTCTCTTTATCGTTTTCCCGTTTGATGGCTTCGCGTTCAATTTCCAACTGACGGATTTTTCTTTCTACTTCATCTAATTCCACAGGCATTGAGTTAATTTCCATTCGGAGCTTGGAAGCCGCTTCGTCAATCAAATCAATGGCTTTGTCCGGTAAAAAGCGTTCGGTGATATATCTTTGCGAAAGCTCCACCGCAGCTATGATAGCTTCGTCCTTGATACGAACTTTGTGATGTGTTTCGTATTTTTCTTTGATGCCCCGCAGAATTGAAATGGCATCTTCCGGGTTAGGTTCATCAATCATTACTTTCTGAAAGCGTCTTTCAAGGGCTTTATCTTTTTCGAAATATTTCTGGTATTCGTTCAGTGTTGTTGCACCGATGGCGCGTAACTCTCCGCGTGCAAGGGCAGGCTTTAGAATGTTAGCTGCGTCCATAGCGCCTTCGCCTCCTCCTGCACCTATCAGCGTATGAATTTCGTCTACAAAAAGAACGACCTCACCGTTTGAGTTGATCACTTCTTTCACGACCGCTTTCAAGCGCTCTTCAAATTCGCCTTTGTATTTTGCACCGGCAATGAGGGCTGCCATATCAAGGGAAAATATTTGTTTGGACTTTATATTTTCCGGAACATCTCCGTTGATGATGCGGTGTGCCAAACCTTCTGCAATAGCGGTCTTTCCAACTCCTGGCTCTCCTACAAGAATGGGGTTGTTCTTTGTTCTGCGTGAAAGTATCTGCAGTACCCTTCGTATTTCTTCATCCCTTCCAATCACAGGATCCAGTTTTCCGCTCTTTGCCTGTTCATTCAGGTTATTGGCATATTTCTTTAAGGAGTTGTAGGTTTCTTCCTGTGAAGAAGAAGTAACTTTTTCTCCTTTGCGCAATTCCTTAATAGCGGTTTTCAGGTCTTTCTCGGTGATGCCGATGTCTTTCATCATTTGCGATGTTGAATCTTTTACCGAGAGAATGCCTAAAAGCAAATGTTCAATACTTACATACTCATCGCTAAACTCTTTCATGTAGTTCTGTGCCTTAGCAAGAGCCTGATTGGCAGTTGACGAAAGGTTCTGCCCTCCTCCCGAAACTTTGGGATAAGACTCTACAATTCTGTCTAATGTCTTGATGAATATCTGAACATTCACATTCAGCTTTTTCAGCAGGAAAGGCGTAACAGAATCATCGGAGTCGAGTATGCCTTTAAGGATATGCCCGTTCTCAATAGACTGATGTTCTCCTCTCAGTGCGAGTTGCTGTGCCTGCTGGATGGATTCCTGAGACTTTAGGGTAAAATTATTTAGGTTCATGTTTTTCTTTTTCAATTTGTATTATCCATTCCATTGGCATCATTATGCATATTCGCATTCACCGAAGGTCAATAATCCCTCCAACCCCCCCAATGACAATTATCAGGTAACTATGTCATATTCAAATCTGTTCGGAATGACTATTTGTCGAGAATTATTAGTAATTGGTTTCTTCTAAATATCTTTATGGCACAGTTTTAGATAATGATGATACGATGAAAAGGTATTTATTTATAGCCCTATGGCTGGTTGGTTCTGTGGTAATGGCGCAGGACAAAAAACCGCTGCCCGCAGGCACTACGACTGTTCAGTCTGTTCCGCTTCCATACCCCAACGCTCCTGAGATTACGTTCACCAAATCAGAGCATGATTTTGGAACATTAAAGAAAGGTCAGTCGGTAACTTGTAAATTTGAGTACAAGAACACCGGAAAGGAGGACCTGATTATCAGTAATTGCAGAGCAGGTTGTGAATGTACAACTGCAAAATGCGTCAAAGATCCTGTTAAGCCGGGGAAAACGGGTTTTATAGAAGTGCATTATGACAGCACCCGTGTAGGTAAATTCGGCAAAGAAGTGATGGTACATTCGAACGCCAGAAAACCGCTTGTTTTTTTGCTAATAAAGGGAATTATTGAAGATTCGGATGTATCTGTTAAAAATGAAGATGCTTTAAAAACTCCGGTCGAAAAAAAGACAGAATGATAATTCAAAATATATTTTAACTTTGCTATTCTTAAAAACACACACTATGAAAAAGGCAATATTCTCACTCGGTCTTGTACTTTGTTTCGGCATCATTTCTTTCGCACAGGAAGGTCCAAAGCCTGCCCCTGCTCCGGCAGCGGAGGCGAAAGCAAATCCCAATGCACCGGAGATTTTTTTTGACGAAACATCTCACGATTTTGGAACTCTTCAAAAGGGTGACGAATGTTCATTTGAATTCAAATTCAAAAATACCGGCAAAGAGCCATTGATCCTTGCCAACTGCCAGGCATCCTGCGGATGCACTACTCCGGCTTGTCCTAAGGAACCAATTGCTCCCGGTGCAAGTGCATCCATAAAAGTAAAATATGACAGCAACCGTGTTGGTGTTTTCAATAAAACAGTTACTGTTACCTCAAACGCGAAAAACTCGCCTGTTACTCTAACCATTAAAGGAAAAATTGACGGTCCTGCCCAGGAAGAAGCTTTCCCCGGAAAGAATAACAGCGGAATGGGACAATAAAAACTAAACCCTAATATAAACTACAATTTATGAAAAAAAACATTCTTTCATTTGCAGCAGCAATCTTTACTGCGTTCGTAGTAAATGCCCAGGCTCCGGCAGCTTCTACAGCTACTGTTGCTCCTGAAAATCCAAATGCGCCTGATGCAGTTTACGTAAATGAAGTGCTTGATTACGGAACAATTGAATATGATGCTGACGGCACCCGTGAGTTTAAATTCAAAAATACGGGCAAAGAGCCACTGATCATTTACAGCGCTACCGGATCCTGCGGATGCACTGTTCCTACTGCGCCTAAAGAGCCGATTAAACCCGGAGAAACAGGAAGCATCAAAGTTCATTACGATACCAAACGAGTAGGTAGTTTTGAAAAGACAATTACCGTTGCATCGAATGGCAAAACAGCATCAAAAACCTTGAAGATAAAAGGAACAGTCAAAGCTGCTGCAACTCCTGCAGCAACTTCCACGGTCAGCCCAACGCCAGGCCATTAAGTGGTGACCTCAGAAAGAACTAAACTATTTATCCCGTACATATTCCTTATGTGCGGGATATTTTTTTTCTCTCTGCTGAATGCCCAGTCAAAAAGCAACAGCGTTTATATCAAATTCAAGGATACGAAGTATAATTTTGGATTTGTAAAGCAGGGAACGATTGTTAAGACCGAGTATTTTTTTGAGAATACGGGTAAAACTCCTCTGATCATCTCAAACATCGAAGTTACCTGTGGCTGCACCATTGCTGAGTTTCCGCATCATCCCATCAGGCAGGGTGAATCAGGAATGATCCTGATCACCTTTAATACCAAGGAGAAATACGATCGGCAGAACAGAACGGTGGAGGTGATCTCCAACGCCTCTAATTCACCAACCAAGTTGCGTTTTAAGGGAGTTGTTCTGGAGGATAAACCCTCTAAAAAGAAGGAGTGAATATTTTTATATTTGCCCTTAAATAAATAATTTATGCCCAAAATATCGAAGAAGGCAAATGAGATGCCTGCGTCTCCTATCCGCAAACTTGTTCCGTATGCTGAACAGGCAAAAAAAGCAGGGCGTAAAGTATATCACCTCAACATCGGCCAGCCGGATATAGAAACGCCTGATACGATGCTCAACGCCATTAAGAATTTTTCTCCCAAGGTGGTGGAATATTCCCATAGCGCAGGAATTGAAAGCTACAGGAGAAAACTTGCCGGATATTATAAAACGCACAACATCCATGTGGATTATACAGACATCATGATCACTACCGGTGGATCGGAGGCCATTGCGATTGCTATGATGACCTGCCTGAACGAAGGAGATGAAGTTATTATTCCGGAGCCATTCTATGCCAACTATAACGGATTTGCCATGCAGGCTGGTATTGTGATAAAACCTGTTCGCTCCTACATTGAAAGCGGATTTGCGCTTCCTTCCATTACTAAGTTCGAGAAGATGATCACCCGCAAGACCAAGGCGATCATGATTTGCAATCCCGGCAATCCTACCGGATATCTATACACCCGTGCGGAACTGGAAGCTTTGCGCGGGCTGGTACAGAAGCATGACCTGTTCCTTTTTGCGGATGAGGTGTACCGTGAGTTCTGTTACGATGGAGCGGAATATGTTTCTGTAATGCACCTCAAGGGCATCGACAACAACGTAGTGCTGCTGGATTCGGTATCCAAAAGATATAGCGCCTGCGGAGCAAGGATTGGGTCCCTTGTTTCAAAGAACAAGGAGGTAATGGCTGGTGCGCTGAAGTTTGCGCAAGCCAGGCTTAGCCCGCCTACATTCGGACAGGTAGCTTCGGAAGCTGCTATTGATACACCTGCTTCGTATTTTGAAGCTGTAAAAAAAGAATATGTTACCCGCAGGGATTTTGTAGTTGATGCGCTGAACAAGATCGAAGGGGTGTTCTGTCCCAAACCCCAGGGCGCATTCTATTGCATTGCCCGTCTGCCCGTAAATGATGTGGATGATTTCTGTCAATGGCTGCTCGAAAAATTTGAGTACAAGAACCAAACCGTGATGCTGGCACCCGCCACCGGGTTCTATTCCACTCCTGATGCTGGAAAAGATGAAATAAGGATAGCTTATGTACTGAATGTCAATGATCTAAAGAGCGCTATGATATGCATTGAAGAAGCCATTAAAGTGTATCCCGGAAAGAGGAAACTTGTGGAGCAGGTTAAAGAGAAAGCTGCCTAAATGGAATACCTGAAAATATTCGAATAGAATACAGGATAGGGATGACATTGCTCTTTTGACTAAATTCATCAAAAAATGAAGAAGCAAAATCAAGATATTGGATATCACTTTATAGTCACTACAGAACAGATTGCCGCACATCAGAAATTAACGGTAAAAGAAATTTTTGAATGGCTTGAAAGCATGAATGCTTTTTTATACTCAGTCCAGACTCCTCAACAACGAAGTATTATGAAACAGATCAAGGGGAAAGTAATCTAACCCGGATACAGCCGATGCTTTACGAATTGATCCTTTTTACCTTCTTGTTTTTTTCATGCGGACAGACTTCTGTGGAAGAGAAAAATAAGTTCTTTGCAAAAAGTGCAACATCTGCTGGAAGCCAACAATCCCAATCTTTAATTGATCCTTCAGGTAATACCCTTGAAACCCGGTTCTCAGTTCCAGCGGGTTATGAACGTGTGAAGGCCGATTCAACCTCCTTTGGTCATTACCTGAGAAAGCTGCCTTTGAAAGCGGATGGAGTAAGGCTGAAATACTACAACGGTTCGGAGAAGGAGGCTGCAGGTGTTTATGCCGCGGTGGTGGACCTGCCCATCGGCAACAAGGACCTGCACCAGTGCGCGGACGCGGTGATGAGGCTGCGGGCGGAGTATCTGTACTCGCAAAAGTTATACGACAAGATACATTTCAATTTCACCAACGGATGGCGCTGCGATTATGCTGAATGGATGAAGGGGAAGCGAGTTGCAGTAAACGGGAACAAAGCTTCCTGGAAGCAATCCGCACAGCTCTCCAACACGCACGATGATCTATGGAAATATCTGGAAGTTATTTTTTCCTATTGTGGGTCCTTGTCGCTCTCAAAGGAATTAAAGCCTGTGGATGTGAACGATATGCAGCCGGGCGATGTGTTCATCATTGGCGGGAGCCCCGGCCATGCGGAAATCGTGGTGGATGTGGCGGTGAGCCTAAAGACAAAGCAAAAGATATTCATGTTAGCCCAAAGCTACATGCCCGCCCAGGAAACGCAGATCCTCCTCAACCCCAATGACGAAAAGCTAAGCCCTTGGTACTCTGTTGATTTTGAGAATCCGCTTCGTACACCTGAATATGAGTTCCAGAGAAATCAGCTGATGAGATTTCAGGAGTAGTTACTGTCTTTTAAATAGCAGAGAAATTTTCCACCGCCAGTTTGTATGAATCCAATCCAAAGCCCGAGATGCTGCCTTTGCATTTGCCTGCAATAAGGGAGTTGTGGCGGAATTCCTCGCGGGCGTAGATGTTGGAGACGTGAACTTCAATTACAGGCGTTTTAATGGCTGATATGGCATCGGCAATGGCAACGGAGGTATGCGTGTAGCCTCCAGCGTTTAGAATGATTCCGTCATAAGAAAAACCAACTTCGTAGAGCTTGTTTATGATCTCTCCTTCCACATTGCTCTGAAAATAATCTATCTGAACTGAGGAGAATTTCTTTTTGAGCGTTTCAAGGTAATCCGCAAAGCTTTGGTTTCCGTACACAGAAGGCTCCCGCACTCCGAGGAGGTTGAGGTTGGGACCGTTGATGATCATCAGCTTCATTAATCTATAAATACAAATTTTTACGAATGTACGAATTAGTCCTGAGGAATTGCCTTAAGCGATTAGTCAGCATCTGCATTTCATTAATCATTAGCCATTTTCAATTCATTCATACTTGGTTCAAACCCCGGCTTTACCCGAAGCGCCTTTTCCCACATCCCTGCGGCCTGTTCCATTCTTCCGGTTTGTTTGTATATAACTCCAAGTACATGGTAGGTCATGGGATTGGCGATGCTGTCAAGCCCGAGTTCCTGCAACAAATGATCTTCCGCCTGCTCAAACCTTTTTGCGTTCAGGTATAGGACTCCAAGGTTGTAGTGAATTAAAATTTCTCTTGGATTTCTTTTGATTCCCTCGAGGTAAGCCACTTCTGCTTTTTCGTAATTACCCGTTTTGGTGAGTATCACTCCGTAATCCCTGCATACCACCGCAGAATGTTCTGAAGAATAGAACGCATTTTTCCAGTAACTCAGTTCGTTTGCAAAAGCGGGGATGCGTGTAAAAGTAATTGCTCCGAAAATTAAAATTACTGTTCCGAAGATCAGAGAGAGTTTTTTTGTGTTGTTTGCCAGGTCCATCACAGGTTCTGTATGTGCAAAAGCAATCAGTAAACCTATCATCGGCAGATAGGATCGGTGTTCCATCCCCTCAAAATAACTGAACAGGAGAGTAGGGAGGAAGAACAGAAAAAACCATAGTAACCCGAAAATAATCTCTGCCCAGGCGATGTTTTTCGTAAAATAAATGGCAGCACCAAACAATCCGAAAGCTAAAAGCACCCATCCGTAATTTGTATCACTTACTACGGACATCACCGAAAGGTTCACAGGCAGAATTGTTTTTTGGAAATACTGGAACAGCATCGGTGCGCTATTCAGGAATGACCGATACAGAGAACCCGCGGTATTTTCGCTGGCATTAAACGATTCCCCCACAGCATTGCTTCTGGCTACAAACCAAAGGAGGAGTATAATTACATAGGAGGAGAAAAGAGTGATTCTGTTTTTCAGGGAAAAATTATTTTTTTGAATAGCGAGAATATAAAAAACGCAGATACCCGCAAAGACAATAGCGTTCTCTTTTGTGAAAAGAGAAAGTGCAAACAGCAGGAGGTGAAGTAAAGTGCTCCGCTTGCCTGGTTTTATGAGAAAGTAAAAACTCCAAAGTATAAACACACAAACCATAGAGTCGTTCCTGCCAGGAATCCATGCAACTGCCTGCACAAGCAGGGGATGAACGGCAAATAAAAGGGAGAAGAAAAAAGCAAGCGCCCCGGGTATTTTAAGTTGATTCAGCACAAAGAGCAGTCCAATCGCAGCAAAGATGTGTATCAGGATGTTTGTGAAACGGTAAAATGAAAAATCCTCTTTTGAAAACTGCTCATCCAGAATAAACGAAACACTGAGCAGCGGGCGGTAATATTTATTTGCGTTTGCAGCACTCTCCCTGTGCTTGACCTCGAACACATGTTGCTTGAATGTTTTTGGAATATTTGAAAGTTCTTTATTGAAAACTCTTTTCTCGATGAGCAGTGATTGCTCATCAAGTCCGATAAAATCAAAAGAAAGCGTGCGAATATAAAGCAACATGACGGTTGCGGCAATAAAGCTCACCTGCCATTCTCGCTTGTTCAGAAATGTATTCAGTTGAGAACTCATGGTAGGTTGCGAATTGCGAATATACTTCATTCGTATATTCGTGGATATTCGCGTTCCTCACCATGCAGTGGCAATCAACTATAAAGGGATTTCAGTCTTTTCTTAAACTGGAGAGATCATTATCCGCAAATTCCATTGTGGCCTACACAGAGGATGTGCAATGCTTTGTGCAGTTCCTCGCGGATAAAAAATATGATCTCAACCCCGAAAAGATCGAACACAAACATCTCACGGAATTTCTTCAATGGCTGAACGAGCTTGACCGAAGCGCCACCACTCAGTCCCGCATAATCTCAGGCATACGCGCATTTTACAAATACTTGCTTTTGGAAAACATGGTTACTGTCAATCCCACCGAGCTTTTGGAAACTCCCAAGATCGGACGGAGCCTTCCGGATGTGCTGAACGTAGAGGATATCGACCAGTTGTTGAAAGCCACGGATATGTCTACCGACAAAGGCCAACGCGACCGTACTATGCTGGAAACGATGTACAGTTGCGGTTTACGCGTAAGCGAATTGGTTAATCTTAAGATTTCGGATCTTTTTTTTGACACAGAATTTGTTCGGGTGACAGGGAAGGGCAATAAGCAGAGGCTGATCCCAATTGGTCACGAAGCGATGAAATTCATTAACATCTACAAAAACGATATTCGTGTTCACACGTTGGTTCAAAAGGGTTTTGAGGATTTTCTTTTTCTGAATAACAGGGGAAGAAAACTTACTACTGCCATGGTCTTTATTATTATCAAAGGCCTTGCAGCTAAAGTAGGGATGAAGAAACACGTTAGTCCGCATACCTTCCGTCATTCGTTTGCCACGCACCTGGTGGAGAACGGTGCCGATCTGCGTTCGGTACAGGAAATGCTGGGACACGAAAGCATCACCACTACGGAA
>SCSP01000100.1 GCA_004297845.1 Bacteroidota bacterium
CCTGAATATCAATTCCTGCTTTTTCTTTTGCTGCAAGTACAAAATCTTTGCCGTTGGTGGCACTTCTGATTGCGGAGGTGGCAAAAGCAACAATTTTATCTGCCTTGAATTTCCGGGAAGTCTTTTTGTGCTTTTTCAATGCGCGAATTCCCCGTTCGAACGCTTTTTCTGATATGAAATTATTGTTGATGCCTCCTTCGCCCAGCTTGACGGCAATTTTGCTTTTGTAAAGTTTGGTGTAGGTTTTATCCGGATGGATCTCAGCAATAAAAATGTTGAAAGTGTTGGTCCCCAGATCAAGGATTGCAATTTTCATTTGTTCATTTCCCCTTTAGGGGTAGGGGTGTTTATCCGCTATACCTTAACCACTTCCACAATTCCCTGTAAGAAATTTTTTTTCCATACATGAGGATACCCGTGCGGTATATCTTTCCGGCCAGCCAGGTCATGAATATGAAAGTAACAATCAATAAACCCATGGAAAGTGCAAATTCCCAAACGGGAACCCCGAAAGGTAAACGCACCATCATAATCACAGGCGAAGTGAACGGAATAATTGAAAACCAGAAGGCAAGCTGCCCCTCTGGGTTTTGCATGATGAACTGTGCGGCTATAAACGAAATGACCAGAGGCATCGTTATGGGCATCATGAATTGCTGGGTATCTGCTTCGCTGTCGACCGCGGAGCCCACAGCAGCAAACATGGCACTATAGAGCAGATACCCTCCCAGGAAATAAAAGAGAAAGGCAAAAAGAAGCTGCGCGAAGTTTATGCTCTGTATATCCTTAAATAGTTCTGCTGCTTCAGAATAATTAATATTCTGCTGGGGATTTACCTGGCCGGGCATGTTGGGAACCGTGTTTTGCTTCAGAACGGGATTATCGAGGTCTGCAAAGTCCTTCAGGATCGTTGCTTGCCCGATGCCCGCCAGCGCCATGGTTAATACTATCCAGAGTACGAACTGTGTTAAACCAACCATTGCAATTCCAACGATCTTACCCATCATAAGTTGAAATGGTTTCACCGAAGAAATGATCACTTCCACGATGCGGCTTGTTTTTTCTTCGATCACACCCCGCATTACCTGCACTCCGTAAAGAAATATGAATATGTAAATGAGTATTCCGCTTCCGAATCCAATGGCCATGTTCATTCCTGTGTTGGATCGTTCTGCAACTCCTGATTCGGTTTGTTTTTCCGTTACGATATTAACCGGTATATGAGATGCATCCACTTTGGCAAGATCAATGCCCTGTTCTTCCAGCTGATTTTCATAAAGCACATCTTCAATTGCAGACCGGATTCTTTCCTGCACCATCATGCCGGGATGTTTTTTGAAAAGCAGCACAGCCTTTTTTGTGGTAAGCAGGTTTTCAGGTATCCAAAGAATGGCAGTGTAATCTGTACTGTAAAGATCCCTTTTAGCCTCTTCTAATGAAATTGGCGGGTAATCGTAGCTGATGTTCTTGCCGTTTTTTAAAAATCCATCCACCAGCTTTGAATCATCGATTACTTCAATAAAATGTTTTTCCTGTTCCTGGGTGGCCAGCCAGACAGGAACTATCATCAATCCGGAGAACAGGATAGGACCCAGGATCGTCATGATGATGAACGATTTCTTCTTCACCCTGGAAAAATATTCCCGCTGTATGATGATCGATATTTTGGACATGGTTGAGTGCTGTGCGTTGCAAATATACAAATGAAGATGTATTAATACTTAAGGGGCGGAACCCTGTTTATAGTTTACCGGAGGATAATAGTATTACATTTGTTCTGAAATAATATGGAATAGTTCCCGTTACGCATCCTTAAAATAAAACATGGCATTCCAGCTACCCTCCCTCTCCGCTTTTATTAAAGGCGCAATTGACACCCTGAAGAGATTCCCCTTGCCTCTGGCAGTCTCCGTGCTTGCCACAGGCGTTACTATTTATATGTTGGAACTGAAGTGGGATGTACAAAAGGAATTCGAATACCTGTGGAAGATCGTGATGTGTTGCTGGCTCGGGTTGAGCATGTTCCTCGCATTTTCTCTTTATTCTGAAAGAAAGAATCATTCTGCAATTCAAAAATATGTTCTGCAGGCCATTGGGCTGGCACTCACTATAGGATACTATTTTCTTCTTCCGGAATTCAAAAAAATGACGATATCCGAAGGAACGCAGTATGCCCTTTTCAGTACCGGGCTTCATCTGCTTGTGTCGTTTTCTCCGTTTATCGCACGTGGCGAGATCAACGGATTCTGGCAATTCAATAAATCTTTGTTCCTGCGTTTTCTGCTTTCTGCGCTTTATTCCGGGGTCTTGTATCTGGGACTTGCGCTTGCTTTGCTTGCGATAGATCAGCTCTTTGGAGTAAATATCAAGGGCGAACGCTACGGGCAGCTATGGTTTTTTCTGGCAGGCATATTCAACACCTGGTTTTTTCTGGCCGGTGTTCCGCAAAACCTGGATGAACTTGAGACCACTACAGATTATCCAAAGGGACTGAAGATATTTACCCAGTTCGTATTGTTACCTCTTGTCACCATTTATCTCGTTATATTG
>SCSP01000101.1 GCA_004297845.1 Bacteroidota bacterium
TTCAGCTTCTGGGGAACAGGTATAATTTGTTTTTCACAGAACAGCAACCTAAATAAGGCAATAAGTTATTACGAAGATTACGAAAGATTCAGCGACCTGAAATCATTTTCAATGGCAAAAGAAAAAATTGACAGCGCGTCAAAAAATCCGGCTACCCTGGGTAAATATAAAACATGGTTTTACAGGGGGAAGATTTACCTGGCGAACTTTGACTTGGGTCTTAAGAATGAAATGAATAAGAGCGCTGAAACCGATATCAATAAAAAGATAATTTCCGCCTACAATTCAATATCCATGTCGGATATGGACGAAGCCCTTAACGCCTTCCGGAAAACCATTGAGCTGGATGAGAAAAAAGTTTATGAAGGAGAGACCCATGCAACGATCAGGGTGATTGCCAGCAATTACGGTGATAAAGCATACGCGAACCTGGTGAATAAAAATTATACCGATGCAATCAGGTTCTACGATAAATCGTTTGATCTGAAACTGAAAATGGGCGTTACAGATACCGCAGCACTGAACAATATGGCTATTTCAGCAGTGAAAATTAAGGATTACAAAAAGGCAGAACAATGTTACAGCAAACTTATTGAAATGAACTACAAGCCCGAAAGGGGTTACCTGTCCATGATACAAATGTATAATGAGGCAGGTGATACGGCATCAGCAAGAATGGTCATTACAAAAGCCGTTGCGGAATTACCGGACAGTGATGTGTTATTGATAGAACAGATCAATCTTTTTTTAAGAGATGGGGAATCCGAAGCTGCCGTTAAAAGTATTAATCAGGCTTTGGTTAAGACCCCGAACAACCACGAGTTGCATTTGGTGCTTGGCCAGACCTATAACAAAATGGCATTTCCGAAAGATGCTGCCGGCAAAGATATGATCAGGCCGGCAAATTCCATGGAGTTTGCAAAAATGGCAGAGGAAGAGTTCAGCAAAACAATACTTATCAAGGGAGATTATTTTGCAGGGCTTTACAGCGCAGGTATTTTTTATAATAACATAGGGGCGGATATGTTAAAGCAATCGGAGAACATTAAAGATCCGAAGAAGCGAAAAACAGAAGAGGATAATGCAGATAGATTGTTCAGGAAGGCGATACCTTTGTTGGAAAAAGCCCATGAACTGGATCCGGGGGATAAGGATACTATGCGAACTTTACGTCAGCTATACGCTCGCACAGGGCAGGGGGATACCGAGAAATACAAGAAATTGAACGAAGACCTTAAAAAGTAGTTATTTGTAAAAGCATCATCGAAATTATTACTGTTTTTCGAAAATTAATATTTAATATAATATAAATTATAGAACAAATGAATTTATCTTTAATTTTTCATGCGGTACTCTTTGAGTTTGGAATTCTCCGGGATTATCAATGATGGTATATGTAATAGATTATTGCAAGAGGAATTGCAATACGTACAACCATGCCCCAGGCCTCCATTGAAAACTGATCTTTTTTGGCTTGTTTGGAATAACATTTTAAATAAACAGAGTCATTGAACAAGTGCTTGTTTTCTGATAACCTGTAGGTGTATTTTCCTTTTATCGGTAACGGTTTTGATGCTGCAGTTCCAACCAAGGCATAAACTCCAAAAAGCATTCCAAAGACAAAATGCATATCCTTTTTACCATGGTATTTTTCCGCATCCAATCTTCCGCAGGTGCATTTTTCATGGGCAGACATATTATTGACCAACTCAACTTCTATATTGAATGACTCTACCCTGCCATTTTCGTACCGAATCCTTAAAACTTCTGATTTATAAATTCCATAAGTGATCCCCATCAAATTAGAATACTCCTTGTACTTAACTTCATTCAGGGAAACCTCAACGATCTTCACTTTAATGGAATCCCCCGTTTTCTTAACAAGATAATCCTGAGAATTTCCGATTTTAAAAATCAGAAGAAAGAGAATGAAAAAGAGATTTATTTTTTTCATTAGTTAATCCTGCTAAATAATTGAAAACAAATAAGTTAATGAATAAGTGTGCTGATTTTTTTATTGCCTGCAGCAACTACTAATCTTCCTTTTCTGGCCTTTCTGATTACATCAAAATTTTTCTGATCCGGTATTGGTTGCCATCCTTTTCCGGAATTGTAACTGATATCTGCCCCTTCGGGGCCGACTGCTATAGCTGTATTTTCGGTTACAAACTCTACACATTCCCTATACCCGCCAGTTACATTTTGAGGCGCGCTCCAGCTTTTTCCTGAGTTTGTTGTGTAAAAAACATGATTCACTTTCAATGTGTTCTTTTTATAATCTCCCCCTACAATTATCCCTGTAGAATCAGTATTAAATGTAAATGAAAAAATTCCGGTACTGTTTTCGCCTTGAATTATCGGTGTGCTTATTGTATTCCAATTTTTTCCTTTATCCTCCGAAATAAATAATCGCGATACTTTTCCTCCTGTGGCTATGATCGCTTTTTCTTTTCCGTAACAGCGGATTCCTGTTCCGCTGGCAGCAAAGGAGGCTTCTCCTTCTGACATTGCCGGCCTCCTTTGTTTGGGTAATTCCTGCCATGATTTTCCTCCATCTGCTGTTGACAACAACAACATCCGTCCGTTGATCGGGTCTCCGTAAATTATTCCCTCTCTGTCATTCCAAAAATCTACTCCGTCAAAAAATGCCATTGAATCGTTGTTCGTATAGACAATATTCCAATTACTTCCCCCATCATCTGTTCGTAGAATATATGCCGGTGAACCTGCATTGGCAATTACAGCTTCATTAGAATTAAAAGCATACAGCGTTCTGAAGTCCCATTTTTCAAATCCTTTCACTTGAGTAAAAGTCCATTTGTTTCCTCCGTTCGTGCTTCTTCCTATCGATCCTTTAATTCCACTTACCCAGGCAACACTATCATCCACCACAGAAAGCCCACGGAAAGAATAGTTTGTATCAATTTCAATTTTTTTAAAACGAAGTTCCTGTGAAAAGGCGTATTGGGTAATCGTTAAGAAAAGAAGTAACTGTTTAATTATAGCCATTGGATTAATAAAGCGTTGCCGTAAAACAGTCTCAGGCTGCTTTCCTTTTCCTTTTGGGTGCAATGCCATCAACGCGTTCACCGTTCCGGTATTCACCGAGAACGACCACGAGTTTGATCTTGCGGTATTCTTCAATCGCAACGAGCATTTCGGCATGAGTGGCTTTGCCTATTTTAATTCCCGATCCCGGGTCGGTTGCCCGGTTACGAACTTCAATGTAAAAGCCATCTTTGAAAACAACGGGCTTGGTAGGCGGCCTGCCTCTCTTGTGCCTTCCGCCCTTCATGTTATTTAATTTCATACTATTCCTATGATTTTTGGTAAAGATAACTAAAAAAGGATGCGGGTGAAAGAAACTTTTCAGCAAAATATGGCACCCACTTCTTTCAGATAGTCTGCCTGCAAATCTTCATGTAAAGTCGAAATAAGCGACCTTATTTTTTTCTCCTGTGCATGGAACAGGTTTACCAGCCTTGCACTTTTGTGAATGGGGATGCCTGCTTCCTTGATCTTTTGACAGAAATGAAGATGAACCTCTGCACTTCCTGCTTTATTTCCCAGATATTTACAGTATTTATTGATGATACGCAATATCCTCCGCAAACCCTTTTTAATGTGATACATATTTTCTTGCGTTTTCAATTCCACAAACAGTTCATCTGTTTCGGCCTTGATCTGCAGAATGAACGCATTCCTGTCATGAGATTGAAATAAGAGATAGGCCAAATACTCTTTATTGTCTTTTTTGTATTTAGCCAAACTGATACACAGTTCAAGTAGTTCCCTGGGAGGTATCTCTTGCAGTTCCCGTTTTACTTCCTGAAGCGATGATACCTTCATAAAGCAAATCTAATAAATACCGGCAAGTTCAAAATCTTTATGTAACTTTGCGGGCAATATAAATATCAAACTATGCAGTCAAAAATAGTCACTCCCCGCTTTCTCTTTGTAACGGTTGCGATCTTAATTGCAGCGATCAGCCGGGTACTCCCCCACCCTCCCAATTTTACTCCTATTGCCGCTATAGCGCTTTTTGGCGGTGCGTACATAAGCGATAAAAGGCTTGCTTTTTTATTGCCGCTTCTTATCATGTTCATCAGCGACAGCCTCCTGGAACTGGTTTCCGGTATCGGGTTTCATAACACCCTTCTGTATGTATACGCCAGTTTTGTTGTGGTAACTCTTATTGGCATATACATTCGAAACAATGCAAAGTCAGGAAACATAATCTTAGCCTCATTAATTTCATCTATCCTCTTTTTTATAGTAACAAACTTTGGCGTGTGGGCTGCCTCCGGATTTGAACTGGGCTTTGGCGGATTGATTGTTACCTATGCAGCAGGCATCCCGTTTTACAATAACTCCATTTCCGGCAGTTTCTTTCTGAACACAATTGTCGGAGACTTATTCTACTGCGGAATTCTTTTCGGGTCACTGTACTTTGCGAAAAGCAAATTTCCTCGATTGGCTTAAATTATTTAACGGATATTTTCACCAAGTAACTGCCTGTATTAGCTGTATTATACACAGTTTCGTACACAGAAATATAAAGTATTCCTGCCCCTTTGGCGTTGCCGTTAAATTTTGCTCCTGCTTTCATCATGGTTCCGCTCTCCCCTATTTTATACACCACATTGCCGTAGATTGGATAGGTTGAGCCGGATGATACAGCGTAATCATTTTCGTCTTTTTCTTCCGTACTACCACCGGAAACTGTTCCTGAAATTGTACCGTCCGGCTTGTATTTGCTGTTTGACAGGCTGGCAAGCATGATCTCACCCGAAGCATGGATGGATATCTTTTGTCCCCGTTTGAGTATGATGCCGGTTCTAAACCATCCGCCATTGACGTTCGCACTGATATGCTTGTTGCCCAATAGAACAAACGCTCTTTCGGAACCGCCATAAAACACATCCATGTGTTCTATTTTTTCTTTAGGCAGTAAAAGTGTGCCATACTCTGTTTTAAGATCTATTTTTTTGAAATCATAGGTGCCTCCCATGGTATATTCCCCGTCAATGGTAATCACATCTTTATCGGAAACGGAATCATCTATATTCAGCGATGCTTTCAGTTCGATGAGCGCTGCTTCGGGAGTGAAATCTGTAAATTCGGCAGCTACATATTTTTCGGAATAAATAAAATCACTGATGATCTGTATGTCGCCTATATTCAGCTTTGTCAGTTCTTCATAGGCGCTTTTTCGCATATCCGCGCTTGAGTTTGCCATCTGTTTGATAAGGTTTATGATCTTGTTTTCATTGGATTTGTCTGGCGTGATACCCATATCCATGGCTGTTACATGTTCCAGCGGAATGTCCAGCCTGCCGTAAGCGGTAACCAGAATAACATTTCCCATTACCGTTTTACCGGAGAAGGAACTTCCGTCTCTGAGCAAAACCCGCACCTCCGTTTCGACTTTGGTCTGTGCAAAGAGGGCGTAAGGTGTAGGGTATAAGGTATAGGATACCAACAAGAGAATTATTTTTTTCATAGAAATTTGTATTTATGTTTTATTAAAGATGTGTGTTCAATCCTATTTCCATAAAATCCTGCCATATACCCTATGCCTGTCATCACCTCGATTCGTTTTCAAATACTATTTCTGTGATAGGTACATTATCCCGGAAACAATACACCCCGCCCCAGTTGTGGGTTACCTTTGTATAAACTCCTGCAAAATCATTTTTGATAACAACCCTCCTTAAAATTGTTTTTCCGTTATTGGTGTATTCTTCCTCGGTAACACCATTTGGATACTTTGTGCGAAGTTCATTCTGATACTCTTTTACTTTTTCCTCTTCGGATACCACAGAAGCAACAACCACTGTCTTTTTGGGTTCTTTTTTAACATTTTGTGCAATGGTTTGTTTTCTGATAATATCTTCGATCAACGTGATCCTGTCTTGAGGGTGCTTTTCATTGACTTTATAGGTGAGGGCATCTTCATACGCAAGTTTGGAGCTGTTGTAATCTTTTTGAGAAAATAATTTATCAGCCTTTGAAATTGCCTGAGAATATTGCAAGTTGATCTCTTTCTGTTCCTGCGCTTCGGCTATGTTCTTTTCCAGGGAGGCAATTTCAACAAGTTTGTCTTTGGGATATTGCTCCGTTGATTTTATACGGATTGCTTCTGTATACATGGGTTTTGCCGTTACATAATCCTTTGCCATAAAAGCCTTATCCCCTTTGGCGATGGTTGCCTTGTATTTTTCATCTGCATTTCCCTGAGCACTTGCGTTGGCCGCATTGGCTATCAGCCGCTCTATTTCGGCAAGTTTTTCTTTGGGATATGCCTCACCCGGTTTTATGCCAAGAGCTTCTGTAAATCCTTCCTTCGCAGATGCGTAGTCCTTGGCAGTAATTCCATTATTGCCTTTGTCGATGGCTGCCTGGTATTTTGCATTGATTTCATTTTGCTTCCCTGCTTCCGCCAGCAGCTTATCGATCTCCGCGATCTTTGTTTTAGGGTATTGTTCCGCAGGTTTTACCGCCAATGCCTCATTGTAAGCGGACTTTGAGTTATTGTAATCTTTCGAAGTAAATAACTTATCGGCTTTCGCAATGGCATCTTTGTATTGCTGCTCTCTTTCAGCACCGGATTTTTGTTTCGCAATATCGGCCAGCAGCTTGTCGCACTCGGTAATTTTTGTTTTAGGATACTGTTCGGAGGATTTCAGAGAAGATGCATTGGAATAGGAACCTCGTGCCGAAGTATAATCTTTCTGCGTGAATGAATTATCTCCTTTGGCGATCAGTTCCTTGTACTGCTTTTCCATATCACCTGCCTTTGCCATTTCTGCAAGTATCTTGTCTATCTCAGCGATCTTTGTTTTTGGATAGGCTTCGGCAGGTTTTATGCCCGATGCTTCTGTGTAAGCCGATCTAGCAGAAGAATAATCTTTTGAACCGAAAGCTCCATCCCCTTTCGAAATGGCGGTCTGGTATTTTGCGTCCAGTTCCTTTTGTTTTCCTGCTTCGGCCAGCAGTTTGTCGATCTCCGAAATCTTGGTTTTAGGGTAGGCTTCGGATGACTTCAGTCCGGATGCTTCGGTGTAAGCGGTTTTGGCAGAAGCGTAATCCTTGGAACCGAATGCTCCATCTCCTTTTGCAATGGCTGCCTGATATTTAGCATTGATCTCCTTTTGCTTTCCGGCATCCGCCATCTGCTTGTCAATCTCTGCAAGTTTGTTTTTTGGGTATATCTCGGCAGGCTTTATGACAAGTGCTTCGTTATATCCTGTTTTGGCGCTCGCAAAATCCTTTGAAGATAAAGCTACATCACCCTTTGCAATAGCTGCTTTGTATTTCTTGTCAATCTCTAATTGCTTCTGAGCTTCCATCGCGGCATTCTTTGCTTTCTCCTCTACTTCTTTTTCAACCTGTTTCTGCAACTGGGCAAGCTCTGTCAGTTTAGCCTGAATTGCATCGGTATATTTTTGGTCATAGCCGAAATTTTTTTCTCCCGGTATGTACTGGTAAATGGCTATGGGCTGACTGAGAATAGCCTCTACTCGTTTGGAAATTTCCGGAGCGGTGGGCATTTCGAACAATGTTACATCCGGTTCAAATTGATTGAATCCGCCTGCTTCCGCCCTATCGCCAGGAACATTGGCAGTATTTATCCTAAATTTTTTAGTGATGTAGCCGGGTTTTGTAACCGAGATAACATATTCGGCATTGGCCGGAAGTTCAAAGCTGAATCTTCCGTTAGAAGTAGTTACAATCTGTTGTTGTTGTTGTCCGTTCTTGAAAAGTGTTACAATAGCACCCGACAATTTATCCCCTCCTGCGTATACCTTCCCGTCAACCGGCATGGTCCATGTCTGACAAAAAGAAGATGTAGATATTGCTGTTTGCAGAAAAATCCAAAAAGAAAAATAAAAGATTGAGGCTGACAATTTAAAAATATTGTTATTTGTAATTCGTCTCATTTGATGACAGGCAAAGAGCAAATATCGTTAATTTTTGTTAAAATTATACCTTAATTTTCAATAACTATGCTATTATCTATATTGTTAATATCATTACGCCTTATGAGAGGGAGTTTTAACATACTTCAACGTGTGACACTATGTCTTTATTCGAAAATCGGCATATTGTTTGTGCATACCTGAATCAAATGTATTATTTTTAATTCTAAAAACAAAAAAAACTATGATGTTCGATCCTGTATTAATGGTGATAACGCTCATTTTCATGGGCATTGGAATGTGGGTGAGTTCCCGCCTTAAAAGGAAGTTTCATGAATATTCCCAAACTCCAATCAGCTCCGGAGTTAGCGGAAAAGAAGTGGCTGAGAAAATGCTTCGCGATCACGGAATAATGGATGTGAAGATCATTTCCGTTGAAGGGCAGTTGTCCGACCATTACAATCCGTTAGCAAAAACTGTAAACCTTAGTCGGGAGGTTTACCAGGGAAGAAGTATTGCCTCTGCTGCGGTTTCCTCACATGAATGTGGTCATGCGGTTCAGCACGCTCACGCCTACTCTTGGCTTTCTTTGCGTTCTGCCATTGTGCCTGTGGTAAATATCAGCGCAAAGGCAATGAACATTGTAATGATAGCGGGATTTATTTTAGGAGCTATGTACCAACTGTGGAATGAAATGCTGGTCGTTATAATCATCTGTCAGGGAATTATTACAGCCTTTTCCTTAATCACACTTCCGGTGGAATTGGATGCCAGCAAACGTGCTTTGGTTTGGCTCAATACCTCCAACATTGCAAGAGGTGCCGAAAACGAAAAAGCAAAAGACGCGCTTGACTGGGCGGCCCGCACCTATTTCGTTGCCGCGCTCGCTTCGCTCGCGCAGCTGATGTATTTTGTGATGTTGTTGTTGGGGAGGCGCAGGGATTAACACCCCACCTAAATCCTCCCCGAAGGGGAGGACTTTCACGCGCAAGCTCTCCCCCTTCGGGGGAGTTGGAGGGGGTCACTCCTTCACCACTCTCACCTCCGTCCTCCGGTTCTTCTGCTTGCCTGCATCGGTGTCATTTGAAGAAACAGGCTGAGTGTCTCCGTATCCTTTTGGGACGATCCTTGCGGTGGGAATTCCTTTTTTTACAAGGTAATCCCGAACAGAATTGGACCGGTCCTGCGAGAGTTTAAGGTTTCCTTCGGGAGTTCCTACATTATCCGTATGTCCGGCAATTTCAAGGACAAGAGTTTTTTTGAGTTTCATATACGCTACCAAGTCATCGAGTTCTTTGTAAGAAGCCACAGTGATCGTTGCTTTGCCTGATTCAAAATAAACGTTATCGAGTTTATACTGTTTGGGCAATTCAAATTCAATAGTGACTTCAAATTCCAGCAATTCTCCTTTAACCAAAGGAACATCCAGCGTGGTGTAATCCGCATCACTGGTAAATGCTTTGTATTTTACTTTGTATTTATCACCCTTTGGAACCAGAACATCAAATTTTCCATTCTCTTTCGTAATTCCTGAATACACTTTTTTATTTTTTACACTTTCAAACATCACTGTCTCCCCGGTTTGCGGTTTTTTCTTTTCATTCACCACGTTAACGGTGATGAGGGCATCTTTTTCGGAAGGAGCAAGGGTTTGCGACATGGCAGATGGAAGATGGCAAAGGACGGATGTACACATCAGCAGGAAGATCAGTTTTTGCATGTTATATATTAAAATAATTATTCAGACACGCTGCAAGGGTAAAAACTATTGAAAATGAATAAAACAATCTCGCTTTTCTATAATGATAATGCGAAAATATATAAAAGATACACGCAAACCTAAAACGCTATGAAAAAATAACCGGATGCTTAAATATATAAACGTAACGATGGCTTTTACGATTAGAATTAAGGATGTTGCAGATTAAAACATTATGTATAATAAATGGAGTACATTTGTCAGGTTATTTAGCGGGTTTAATCTATTAAAATAAGACATGGAGGGAATTTTTTTTATAGCAGCATTGCTTATTACAGCAGTACCAGTTTACGGGCAGGATTGGGGAATTGGTGTGCGTGTTGGCGATCCTGTAGGTATTACAATAAAAAAATATACGGAGTACGATGCTATCGAACTCAGCATTGGAGGAGCAGATTTGTTTTACGGCAACAGATTGTACGCCAGAAATCTTCATACATTTTATAATGAGAAGACATCGGGATATAAAGGGTTCGATTATGTGATTAATACGCCAACCATACCCTTCGGCTTCCAGCTTAATTATTTGATCCGAAAAGAGTTATCCTACACTATGCCGGCAATGCAGTGGTTTTATGGATTTGGTGGTCAGTTCCGGATTCAAAAATGCTCCTATGACTTCCATTATCAAATACCCAATAATCCCACCTGGTATACCTCAACAGGAGATATGGTAACTGATGTTGACCTTGGAGGGAATGCAGTAATAGGCATGGAATACACACCTACAATACTACCCATTTCACTATTTTTTGATATGACATTATTTATGGAAGCGGTGGACGACCCTTTTATTTTTTGGCTCCAGGGCGGAATAGGATTGCGATACAATTTTGGAGGCGGCATGGGTGACCGTACCCCTCTTCGCGGAGCCGGACCTGAGTGATAAAGCAGACTATATTGCGCTGAGTATAAAGATATACTCGCAATACCCATTTCAGATAAAAATCATTACATCTTTAATAATTTTGTCAACTCATGCCGAAAATTTTTGAATATATAGGGTACATCTTGTTCTCCTATTCAAATGAACACGAGCCTATTCACGTACATGTTCAGTATAGAGAATTCCAAAGCAAGATCGATCTGTTATTTGAAAATGGAAAACTTAAAATGATAACTCATCAGGACAGTCAAAGGGTATAATAGCGAAATTTCTACATACTCCCATTCAAATATTTCCTTATCTTCGCCCTCCTTAAAGCAGGGTACGCAAACTACCCGACAAACAACCCGTTCCGAATGTTTGCTACGGAACAAAGTCTGCCGGACTAAAAGCGGTAAAACAAAATGTCAGAGGTAAAAGAAAAAGGTACTTACAAAGACGTAGAATCCAACATTGTTTACGAAGCAGTTGATTGGACTACCATCGGAAAGAAGCAAGACTCCTACAACTCTTCCGAAAAGGCCCGTCTCGAAGGAATCTACTCCACCACCATTACCAACATTGCCGAGCACGAAGTGGTTGATGGCACCGTTGTAGCGATGAATGAAAAAGAAGTGTTGGTACGCATCGGCTACAAATCCGATGGCGTTGTTGCACTCAATGAGTTCCGCTACAATCCGAACATGCAGGTGGGCGAGAAAATTGAAGTATACATTGAAAAGCAGGAAGACAGGGAAGGTCAGTTAATTCTCTCTCACAAAAAAGCACGTATCGTAAAAGGATGGGACCGGATGAACGCAGCTCTTGCCTCTCAGGAAATTGTTAATGGATTCATCAAGTGCAGAACCAAAGGCGGATTGATCGCGGATGTATTCGGCATTGAGTGTTTCCTTCCCGGTTCGCAGATTGACATGAAGCCTGTTCGTGATTACGATCAGTATGTAAATAAAATTATGGAACTGAAGGTGGTGAAGATCAATCAGGAGTTCCGCAACGTAGTAGTATCTCACAAGGCCCTGATCGAAGCGGAGATTGAAGAGCAAAAGAAAGTGATCATCTCCAAAATGGAGAAAGGGCAGGTTCTGGAAGGAACTGTTAAGAACATCACTTCGTACGGTGTGTTCATTGACCTTGGAGGTGTTGACGGGCTTATCCACATCACGGATCTTACCTGGGAGCGCATCAACCACCCTGAAGAGATCGTTAAACTGGATGAGAAGATCAATGTGGTTATTCTTGATTTCGACAATGAAAAACGCAGAATATCCCTTGGACTGAAACAGTTGAAGGCGCATCCATGGGATAAATTAGATACTGAATTGAAAATCGGTGATAAAGTGAAAGGACGTGTTCGCGCCATTGAGGATTACGGAGCGTTTGTTGAGGTAATGCCCGGTGTAGAAGGACTTATTCACGTTTCTGAAATTTCCTGGTCACAGCATCTTCGCTCTGCGGGAGATTTCCTGAAAGCCGGTGACGAGATAGAAGCGGTGATTGTAATGATGGATAAAGAGACCCGCAAAATGTCTCTCAGCATAAAGCAAATGACCACCGACCCATGGAGCGATATCCTTGATAAATATCCTAAAGGTTCAAAACATACCGTTATTGCCAAGAACATTACCGGCTTCGGAATATTTGTAGAACTTGAGCCGGGTATTGACGGTTTAATCCATATCTCTGATTTGTCCTGGAGCAAAAAGATAAAACACCCTTCTGAGTTTGCGAAACTTGGAGATAAAATAGAATGTATTGTGATGGAAGTGGATGCAGAAAGCAAGCGTATCAGTCTGGGCGTAAAACAACTCGAAGAAAACCCATGGGATGCTTTCGAATCTGTTTTCACTGTTGATTCGGTTCATAAGGGAACCGTTACCGGTATTACGGATAAGGGAGCGGTAATTGCTCTGCCGTACGGAATAGAAGGTTTTGCACCTAAAAGGCATCTTCTAAAAGCAGATGGTTCAAATGCAAATACAGACGAACAGTTGGATTTCAAAGTGCTTGAGTTCAACAAGGAAACCCGCAAGATCATTGTTTCCCATACACGTATGCACCAGGAAGCAACCGATGAGCAAAAGAAAATAGAAAGGAAAGAAGAAAAAGAAGCCATTAAAAAGGTTCAGGATAATGTAAGCAAGAACACCCTCGCTGATTTGGAAGGATTGGCCAAACTGAAAAAAGACATGGAAGGAGCAAATTAAAACTCAACTTTCTTTAAAAAGGATAGCCCTGGCCTACAAGCTGGGGCTTTTTTTTGTGCCAGTAGACAACTTATAGTAGACAGTATACAAGCGCAACCTCTTTTTGGCTGTTATTGTATACTGAATATTGTCTACTGCCTTCTGGTTGCTTAATTGGCATTATAGTTGTAATTGTATATTTGCACATAAACATAAACCAACAATTATTTACAATGAAAACAAAACTTAATTATTTCTTTGCCGCCACATCAATTGTTGCGGTCATTCTCTCCGTGTATGCATTTACAAAACCCGCTGCCGGAACCGCCACTGAATTTTTGCAGGTAACCGCGGTAGAATCTGTTGTGCCCGGTGGATTAGGAAGGTCGAGATTGATCACTATCAGTGAAGCAGGAAAAATGGATGAAGTGAAACTGGAGAATTTCTTCAGCATGGTGGGGATCAACTTTGGGAACATCCGCATGAATGATCAAATGATCACTGACAAGATATCCTACCTCACCAGCCAGGGATGGGAGTTAAAGTTTGTCAGCACGGGTGTATACGCAGCTAATGCTGACAACGGAGCCACTGGGATTTTTATTACCCGGTATACCTTCACGAAACAGAAGTAACTCATTCGAAAACTGTTGTCATGTTTACCCTGTCCGGAAAAGTACGGACTCCGTCTTTCAGATGAGCAAAGCCGAAGGGAAACATTCATACCTCCTTCGACAGACTCGTGGCGACAGAGCAACTGGTTCACAATAAAAACCCCGGTATCCGAAATCGGGGTTTTCTTTTTATTCGGCATTATTGTTGTCAAAACAGGGTGATATAGGACTATCATTGAATCTCAGGAGGGTCAATTATGAACATTTTTACGTTGAAAAATACAGGGGTATCCAGACACTTGAGTGTCAAGACGAAAGGTATTTTTGAGATTAGTAATATGAATGTATTAGCCAGACGTAACATTTTACAGGGCATTATCGTTACACAAGTGTAACCAATAGGGAGTCGAAATCATTATTAATTTTGCGTTATGGAAGCGAAATTCTCGCAGCGGGTAAAGGATGTCCTCAGTTTCAGCCGGGAAGAAGCTCTGCGCCTCGGACATTCCTACATAGGCCCCGAGCATCTTCTTTTAGGGATGATTCGCGAAGGAACAGGGCTTGCAATCAATATTCTGAAAGGTCTGACTGTGAATCTCTCGAACCTGCGCAAGGAACTGGAAATATCCATTGCCACCCCGGGAAAGAAAAGCGCTTTTAGGTTACAGAATGTTCAGTTGGTTAAACAGGCTGAGCGCGCCATAAAGTTCACACACCTTGAAGCCAGAGAACTCAAAAGCACAGTGATAGGCACGGAACATCTTCTCTTAGCCATATTAAAAGATAACGACAGTATAGCAACCAAATCACTTCATAAGTTCAACATTGATTATGACGCGGTAAAAGATAAATTAGAAAACATGAATCCCGATACAGACTTTTTAAACCCCAAGGCAGAGTTTCCCACCCAATCGGAAGATGACGATGATGAAACAAGCTATGGAGGAACTCATCCCAAGAAGGGTAGCGCTGAATCCCGTTCCAAAACTCCGGTGCTGGATAATTTCGGCAGAGACCTGACCAAGGCTGCGGAAGAAGGAAAACTGGATCCCATTGTAGGGCGTGAAAAGGAAATCGAACGTGTGTCGCAGATTCTCAGCAGAAGAAAAAAGAACAATCCAATACTTATCGGTGAACCGGGGGTTGGTAAATCCGCCATTGTGGAAGGCCTTGCGCTGCGCATTGTTCAGAGAAAGGTATCAAGGGTTCTTTTCAACAAACGGGTTGTGATGCTCGATCTTGCATCATTAGTGGCGGGAACCAAATACAGGGGGCAGTTTGAAGAACGCGTAAAGGCGGTCATGAACGAATTGGAAAAATCTCCTGATGTTATTTTGTTTATAGACGAAATTCATACTATAATCGGTGCCGGTGGCGCATCGGGTTCTTTGGATGCTTCCAATATGTTCAAACCTGCCCTCGCTCGCGGAGAGATACAATGTATTGGCGCAACCACATTGGATGAGTACCGTCAGTACATTGAAAAAGATGGCGCTCTTGACAGACGTTTCCAACGTGTGATGGTTGATCCCACTTCGGTAGAAGAAACTATCCAGATACTTCACAACATCAAATCCAAATACGAAGATCACCACAACGTAACATATACCGATGATGCGATCAAGGCATGCGCCAACCTGACTGTACGTTATATGTCCGACAGGCATTTACCGGACAAAGCCATTGATGCATTGGATGAATCCGGATCAAGAATTCACATTACCAATATTACTGTGCCTAAGAATGTCCTTGAGATAGAAAAGAAAATGGAGGATATTAAGGAAGAGAAAAATAAAGTGGTTAAAAGCCAGAAATTTGAAGAAGCTGCACGTCTTCGCGATCAGGAACGTCAGCTTTTGGAACAGTTGGATGTTGCAAAAAAGGCATGGGAGGAAGAAACCAAAAACAACCGGCAGGTTGTTACTGAAGATAATGTGGCTGAAGTGGTTGCCATGATGACAGGTGTACCTGTTCAGCGTATAGCCCAAAAGGAAAGCTCGCGCCTTGTCAATATGAATGATGCGCTGAAAGGCAAAGTCATTGGTCAGGATGAGGCTATCAAAAAAGTGGTAAAGGCGATTCAGCGTAACCGCGCAGGTTTGAAAGATCCGAATAAACCTATCGGTTCCTTTATATTCTTGGGTCCAACCGGAGTTGGAAAAACACAGTTAGCAAAAGAACTTTCCCGTTACTTGTTTGATACAGACGAAGCCATGATTCGCATAGATATGAGCGAATACATGGAGAAGTTTGCAGTGTCGCGTTTGATAGGAGCGCCTCCGGGCTATATCGGTTACGAAGAAGGCGGACAGCTCACTGAAAAAGTAAGACGCAAGCCCTACTCTATCGTTCTGCTGGATGAAATTGAAAAAGCGCATCCGGATGTGTTCAACCTGCTTTTGCAGGTACTTGATGACGGACAATTAACTGATTCGCTTGGCAGAAAGGTTGATTTTAAGAATTCCATCATCATTATGACTTCTAATATTGGCACACGCCAGTTAAAGGATTTTGGTCAAGGCGTTGGTTTTGCTACCACTGCAAGAACTGAATCTGCAAGCGAAAATTCAAAGAGCGTTATAGAGAACTCTCTGAAGAAAACTTTTGCTCCTGAGTTCCTGAACAGAATAGATGATGTGGTGGTGTTTAATTCACTTTCCAAAGAGCACATACACACCATTATAGACATTGAACTTGAAAAGCTTTACAAACGGGTGAATGCGCTTAACTTCACCATTAAGGTTACTGAAGCAGCCAAGGACTTCATCGTTGAAAAGGGTTTTGACTCACAATATGGCGCTCGCCCACTCAAGCGCGCCATCCAGAAGTATATAGAAGATCCTCTGGCAGAAGAGATCGTTAAAGCGGGCGCTACTGAAGGAGATACGGTGGAGATCGGCTACGAAAAAGGTATGGAAGAAGCGAGCATCAAGATCATTAAACCGAAAGACCCCGCAAAAGACGGGACAGGAAAAAAGACGAAGAAGAAAGAAGAGTAATATTCAAAAAAGGGACTTGACCCAATGTTTAATCTTTATCAAAGCCTTAACGCTTTATTATTTTTCTGATAATCTTATCGTTTCTGCCATTTATTTGCAAACAATAAACTTCTTCTGCCAGCGTGTTTATATTAATGGCGTTTCTTATTTCTTTTAAATGCCCTGTTAAAACAATCTCTCCGAGAACATTCACAATTTTATAATCTGAACTTTGAAATTTGGTGTCTGAAAATTCTACTACTACAATAGAATTAGCCGGATTAGGATATAACAACACATTATCATTCACAGTAGCATCATTCACGCCTACAGTAATGCTGCTATTTAATGAGAATTCAGAAGTGTTTCCCAACAGATCGGCAGCAGTGGCAGTAACCAAATCAGAAGCGCTAAGGCATGAACAACTGAAATACCAATTGCCGGAAGAATTTGCAATGGCAGAACCAATGAATTCTTTTCCTTGTCCGTAGCCGGAGGCATTATTATCTGATTTGAACAATTCTATTTTTATTCCATTCGACCCGGCATTCACCGCGTAATCAATCATTCCGGAAATGGAAGTTACGCCATTGGAAAAGTTCAGATTTACATTTTGGATCACCGGAAAATTCATTAAGTCATTCGGACCGATATCTGCATCCCCGGCATCGTTCATGGATGGCCCTGCAGGAAAAAGATCAATGCCAAGCCCGGCATTATTATAAATTGAATTTTCAGCAAACGTATTGTATAATTCTGCAGGCGTCATAACCGTAATTCCATTGCCTCCGTTGTTGGAAATAATATTTCCTTTGCCTGCCAGGCCTATCTTATTGTGATTTGGGCCTTCCGCGAAGCGGATCCCGTCAAGAGTATTTCCAAGGGCTTGTGTTCCGGTGATGTCTGTCCCGATTTTATTCCGCACCACTATATTGCTGTCGGTTCCGCTGAAATGAAAGAGTATTCCGTTTTGCCGGTTCGATGAAACGAGATTGCTGTCAATATAATGATTGGAAGACGGACCGTCT
>SCSP01000102.1 GCA_004297845.1 Bacteroidota bacterium
TGAAACAACCGACCCTGCATTTGAATGGGCCGGAATTTATAACCGTGGAATACTGCGCAACACCGAGATGCCGGGCACAGAGGTGTTTGCCTATCGCATGAAAGCTACATTGATTACAGGAGAAGAAATAAGGAAGAAGGGAAATATTAGTTTGATTAGATAAGAAACGCATTCATGAAGACAAAAAACATATTTTTTGTTGCAACTCTTTTGCTGATTGTAAATTGCCAATTGCCAACTACTTCTTTTGCAAGCGACAGCGAAAAAAATGATTCTCAGATTAAAGCACAGGTAGCGCAATGGATGTTTCAACAGCCTCCGGTTCGGTTTGAAGAAAATAAAGGTCAGATGAGGGATATGCAGGGTAACCCGGTAAACGACCTGTTGTTTAAAACCGATGATGGGGGAGTGGATATGTACCTTACCGACTGGGGCATCAGCTATGTATTCATCAAAGCAAAGGAAAACAATAACGAAAAACAAAAAGCACAAGAGGAAGACCCGCTAAGGGCAGGTAAACATGAAGAAGATGAAAACAGAGAAATAGAATACTGCCGTGCAGATATGGAATTGAAAGGATCAACTATAAAAAAAGAGAACATTGTAAAAGAATACGAATCACAGGATTTTTCAAATTATTATCTCGGTCATTGTCGCGATGGAATACTTCATGTAAAAAAGTACGGAAAAATAACCATAAAGGAGGTTTATCCAAACATTGACTGGGTGGTTTATACGCAGCCCAACGGACAGGCGAAGTACGATTTCATTGTTCATCCGGGAGGAGATTACAAACAAATCAAACTGCATTACAAATGGACCGATGCTCCGCAGCAGGAAGCAAACGGTTCAGTAACCATCAACACTCCGATGGGGAAAATTACAGAAGGAAATCCGTATAGTTATTTGGATGGAAGCAAAGAAAAAATAGAAACCATGTATGAAATCAACAATCGTGAAATAACTTTTAATGTCGGTCCTTATGATTCCAACCAAACTCTCATTATTGACCCTCAATTGCAATGGGGTACTTATTACGGAGGAAGCGGAGATGATGGATTTTGTTCTGTCAAAACCGATGTTTCAGGAAATGTGTTTGTATCGGGCTATGAAGGTTCCACGGATTTTCCTACTCTTAATCCGGGGGGAGGCGCCTATTTTCAGGGAACTTTAGCAGTAGCGCAAAATGGTTTGCTTGTAAAATTCAACAATACCGGAACATTGCTTTGGGCAACCCATTATGGCGCTTACAGTGATATTGCTTCGTCAATTGCTACAGATGGCGCGGGAAATTTATTTGTTACGGGATCTACTTATAACACCGCAGGTTTTCCTACTCTCAATCCTGGAGGAGGAGCCTATTTCCAGGGATCCCCCGGGAGTACTTCGGATGCCTTTCTCTTAAAATTCAACAACAATGGAGTATTGATCTGGTCTACCTATTATGGTGGAAACGGGTACGATAACGGTTATTCTGTAGACACGGATGCCAGCGGCAATTTATTTGTGACTGGAACTACTGCGTCTACTGATTTTCCCACACTCAATCCTGGAGGAGGCGCCTATTTTCAGGCGGGTATAGCAGGAACACAGGATATTTTTCTATTGAAATTCAATAACAACGGAACTTTACTTTGGGCAACTTATTATGGAGGAAGTGGAAATGGAGATGTTGATGTAAGCAGTTCTCTTGCTACGGATGGCAGTGGTAATGTATATGTAACCGGATATACTTATACTCAAAATTTCCCCGTCCTTGATCCGGGAGGAGCGTACTTCCAGGGAGTTTCTCCGGGAGGATACAATGCCTTTCTTCTAAAATTCAGCAACACCGGAACATTACTATGGGCAACCTATTACGGGGGTGGGGGCGAGCAAGGAGTTTCCATAACTACCGATGCCGGTGGTAATGTGTTCATGGCAGGGACCACATGGTCCGCTAATTTACCTACACTGAATCCGGGAGGTGGCGCCCACTTCCAGGGATCGCTTGTAGTGGCTCAGGATATCTTTCTTGCAAAATTCTCCGGCAGCGGAATGTTGCTATGGGCTACTTACTATGGTGGAAATGGATATTTGGTTGGCAGTAACAACAGAGATCACAGTATAACTACGGATGTCAGCGGCAATTTGTATGTAACAGGAGCTACCGCTTCCGCCAGCTTTCCCACTTTCAATCCGGGAGGAGGATCCTATTTTCAGGGGACATTAGCAGGAACTCAAGATGTCTTTCTTCTCGAATTCAATAACAGCGGAGTTCTACTTTGGGCCACCTATAATGGATCAAACGGAACATTTCCCACTAATTTCGGCTCTGCTGTTGACACAGATGCTAATGGATGTCTTTTTGCAGTGGGGGAATGGCAGAGTACAGGCAGCAATGGCTTGATGGACCCGGGAGGGACTGCCTATTACGATGCTACCTACAACAACTCTCATGACAGTTACATCATGAAATTTTGTCCTCTCTCGATCTTAATTATATCTGCTGTTGGAACCAATTCTCTCTGCATCGGACAATGCACAGGCACAGCAACGGTAACGGCAACAAGCGGAACTGCTCCCTTCACGTATTCATGGAATACAAGTCCTGTGCAAACCACTCAAACAGCGACCGGGCTTTGCGTTGGAACCTATTCCGTGATGGTAACCGATGCAACAAGCAGTAATGCCACAGCTACGGTTACCATTACCCAGCCACCCGGACTTGGAACAACAGGATACAGTTCTACCCCGGCCACTTGCGGAAGCAGCAATGGCAGTGTCACAACAACCAATTCGGGAGGAACACCTCCGTACACATACAACTGGAATCCATCCGGTCAAACCACACAAACAGCTACAGGTCTTGCAGCAGGAAATTACATCGCCACTGTAACCGATGCTAACGGCTGTACTATTGCAGTTCTTGTAATTGTTTCTTCCGGAAGCATCACATCTGCTGCGAATAACAGCACCATCTGTTCCGGTCAGACAGCTTCACTCACTGCAACAGGTGGAGGCAACTACAGTTGGAGCAACGGAAACACCAATTCAACGATCAATGTTTCTCCCACATCCACTGCAACGTATTCAGTGATTGTGTCCGTGGGAGCTTGTTCGGATACGGCTTATGCTACAGTTACGGTAACACCGGGCATTACAGCTACTGCGGGACCCAACAGTTCAATATGTTCAGGACAAAGCGCCACGCTTACTGCATCGGGCGGTAATGCATATTCCTGGAGTACGGGCGCTACGACAAGCAGCATTATTGTTGCGCCAACTGCAACGGGCAGTTATTCAGTTATTGTAGGCAGCGGCCCTTGTTCAAGCACAGCTTCTGCAACAATAACCGTAACTCCTACGCCTATCGTTACTCCTTCCTCTGTAGTGCTGTGCATGGGAGATAATGCCACCCTCACCGCCTCAGGAGGCGTGAGTTACAGTTGGTTGCCTGCAGGCCAGACCACTACCGCTATTACTGTTTCTCCCATTGTAAATACCACCTATACAGTTACAGTAACTGCGGCAAACTCTTGCACAAATTTCACAACAATTAATATTACCGTTTCATCACCGCCTGTCGCTTCAGTTCCGGGTACAACCATCTGCTCCGGACAAACCGCCACACTCAGTGCAACGGGCGGAACAAATTACAGCTGGAACAATGGCGCAACCACCTCTTCCATCACGACTGCTGCCACTGCGACTGCCACTTATTCCGTTATTGTATCCATAGGAAGTTGTGCCGATACCGCCTCGGCAACTGTAACCGTAAATCCTTCACCATTTGTTTCCGTTTCGGGCAACACCGTGCTTTGCGCGGGGGATATAGCCACGCTTACCGCATCGGGCGGAGGTAATTATTCATGGAGCACAGGAGCAACAACATCTGCCATAACTGCCGCTGCCGCTGCCACTTACACGGTTATTGTATCCGTAGGAAGCTGTTCCGATACCGCCAGCGCAACCGTTACCGTTAATCCGGTTCCAATAGCCGCTGTTCCAGGCAATGTAACCATCACCACCGGAAACAGCACAACTCTTTCCGCGTCAGGCGGAGGAACTTACAGTTGGAGCAATGGAAGCACGATAAATCCAATCGTAGTTTCTCCTGCGATCACTACAGGATATTGCGTTACGGTTTCTACCGGCAGCTGCACGGACACGGCCTGCATAACGGTAGCGGTAGAACCGATTGACTGTTCCACAGCAGGAGAACTTTATCTTCCCAACGCCTTTTCACCCAACAATGACGGGGAGAATGACGCGCTTGAACTCTATTTCGGAGAAAAGCAGTGCATCAAAACCTTCAAACTCATTATATACAACCGATGGGGAGAAAAGGTCTTCGAGACCGCCAACCCCGCTGCAGCATGGGACGGCTCATACCGGGATAAGACGGAAAACGCGGCTGTGTTTTCCTATTACATGAAAGCAATTCTGAATACAGGTGAAGAAATTAATAAAAGAGGAAATATTAGTTTGATCCGATAATTAACAGACCATGAAATGAAAAAAAATGTCTTTATTTTTTTGTCTGTTCTCTGCAGCGTGTGGCCCGCTACCCTGTTTGCCCAAAGCCGGTGGACTGCAAATCCATTTGGCCAAAAAGTGTTTGTTGAAAACAAAGGACAATTTAGTAATATGGATAATGGGGGAGGGGTAACGTTTAATGACAATACATCAACCATTCTGTTTGGCGCTAATAGCGATGGAGTTGATTTGTATTTCACAATAAACGGATTAACCTACAGGCACAATGAATTAGTTCAGTTGACGGAAGAAGAACAATTGGCAGATGGCAGTCCGCGGTTGGAAAAAAAAGAGAAGGAAGAAGAAAAAAGAATGATGAAACACATCCCTCATTATCTTTCTGTAGAGTGGCTTGGTTCAAATCCTAACGCAGAAATCATTGCCGAAGAACCGGTTTCATTTTATTACACGTATGGAGGAGCGGGCAGAGACACAAACACCACTTTGAAAGCCAGCGCATGCAGGAAGATCATTTACAAAAATCTTTACCCCGACATTGATGTGGAATATGTTTTTCCGAAGGACAGCAGCGGAATAAAATATTCACTCATTCTTCGTCCCGGAGCAAACCCGGCAGCTATAAAAATGAAATACACAGGCGCTGAAAAACTTTTTCTGAATGATGATGGAAACATGATGATAAAAAGTTCATTCGGAGAATTCATGGACCATGCGCCAAAAACATTTTACAAAGACAGTGGCAAACCGATTGCGTCTTCCTTCTCCATTAACAATAATATTATATCCTTCTCACTCCCAACTCCGAACTCCTCACCCCTAACCGTTATCATTGACCCCTGGACCACCAATCCGAATTTTTCTTTCAACTCGGCTTACGATGTAAATTATGACCAGTACGGGAATGTTTATATCTACGGCTCATTCAGTGATATAGTATTAGCTAAACTCAACAACGCTGGTGCCATACAATGGATCTTTTCTTCCCCTTCTTTTGGAAGTAATAATTATGGTGATTTTGCTGTGGACGAGGTAAGCGGGACAAGTTACCTGGGAGAGGGCGTGGGATTTGGGGCAAGGATTTTAAAAGTCAACACGAGCGGGCTACAAACCGGAACAGGTGCAGTTGGTGCAAACATGGAGGAAATTTCGAGGATGGAATACAATCGCTGTATCAACAAGATTGTGGTTGCAGGAGGTGGCAGTTCAACCTACATGGCAGCCATGCTGGATACTGACTTGGTAAGTATGACTCCGGTAAATGTTCTTTCCGCCACATCAGGATGGCATGATATATCGTTACTCGCCATAGACAACAGCAGTAGCTTTTGTTATATGGCAAGTTCTTATAACTTCGCTACTCCGACTTCTGACAACTTTCTTATCAAATGCCCGGTTCCCGGACTTGTGCCACTCTCGTTCTCTGTGCCTGATGGACACAAGTTTGGCGAACTAAGAAGTGTAATGTATTTTAAAGGTCCTGCAAACGGAATAAATGGAATGGCTGTTAGTCCGAATTGGCTTTATACTTACGACAGTGATTCCTTGAAACGATGGGATAAAAATACAGGCGCTTTGATTGCGAAAATAGATATTTCCCCTCTGTCTCCCAGCTATTATACCGGATCGGGGACTCCTGCAATTAAGGTCTTATGGGGAGGGTTATCGGTAGATGCATGCGATAATATTTATGTGGGACTTTTTAATTCAATTAAAGAATATAATTCTTCACTTTCCCTCATCAACACGTTTACACTTCCGGATACGGTGTATGATGTAAAAATAGGAATCAACAACAAACTTTACGCATGCGGAAAAGGTTTTGTAACAGAAATAGATATTCCTCCCGGCACTATCAGCACAACTATTATACTTACACAAACGCCCGCCTCCGGATGCAGTTCATGCAATGGAACAGCAACAGTTAGTTCCATTTCAACTGCATGTGATGGAACCCTTTCCGGATCCGGTTACTCATGGAACACTTCTCCCGTTCAAACTACTCAAATCGCAACAGGGCTTTGTCCCGGAAATTATGCAGTTACCGTCATCACAGGCACCACAAATTGTTTAAAAGGTTTTATAGCTACGAGCACGGTTACAATAACCAATGGTTCAGGTGCTTTATTATCAAATGTAACCGCCATACCCGCTGCTTGCGGTAATAATAACGGATCCGCAACTGTAACTGTTACAACAGGAACTCCTCCTTACACATATAGCTGGTCTCCTGCCGGAGGAACCAACGCAGCAGCCTCAGGTTTAAGCACAGGAGCTTATACAGTGTCCATTACGGATGCTACAGGATGCATTGGAACAAATACAATTGCTGTAACAACATCTTCCAACGTAACTGCGACAGCAAGTCCTAACAGCACCATCTGCGCGGGGCAGATGGCAACACTCACTGCAACAGGTGGAGGCAACTACAGTTGGAGCAACGGAAACATCAACTCAACGATCAATGTTTCTCCCACATCCACTGCAACATATTCAGTGATTGTGTCCGTGGGAACTTGTTCGGATACAGCTTATGCTACAGTTACGATAATACCGGGCATTACGGCCACTGCGGGGACCAACAGCACAATATGTGTTGGGCAAACTGTAACGCTCTCCGCTTCCGGAGGGAACAATTATTCATGGAATAACGGAAGCACCACTTCCGCGATTAATGTTTCTCCTTCGGCAACAACCAATTATTCTGTTGCCGTTTCAAACGGGTCTTGTTCAGGTGCGGCTGTTGTAACAGTTGTTATTTCTCCTCCTCCGGTTGCTTCTGTCCCGGGAATAACGATCTGCTCCGGGCAAACCGCCACGCTTACCGCCAGCGGTGGAGGAAATTACAGTTGGAGCAATGGAAATACAAATTCATCCATTAGTATTTCCCCGACCACAAACACCACCTATTCCGTTGTCGTGTCAATCGGCATATGTGCTGATACAACCTCCGCAACGGTAATCGTAAATGCATCGCCTTCTGTTTCCGTTGCAGGGAACACTGCGCTTTGCACGGGCGATATTGCCACGCTCACAGCGTCCGGAAGTAATAATTATTCATGGAGTAATGGAAGCGCAGCCACAACCATTACGGTTACTCCAAGTTCGACTGCCACTTATACGGTTGCAACCTCAAACGGTTCCTGTACAAGCGCAGCTTCCATTACAGTTATTGTTTCTTCGCCTCCAATGGCAAGTGTTTCAGGAGCCATTATTTGCGATGGAGAAACTGCCACCCTCATCGCCTCAGGTGGAGCAAATTACATCTGGAGCAACGGGCAGACCACTAATCCAATTACAGTTTCCCCGGCTATAAACACAACTTATTCCGTAATTGTATCCATTGGAAATTGTACCGACACCGCCTCCGCAACCATTACAGTTAATCCGATTCCAATAGCTGCTGTTTCAGGCAATGTTACCATCACCACCGGAAGCAGCGCCACGCTTTCGGCATCCGGAGGAGGAAATTACGGTTGGAGCAACGGAAGCACGATAAACCCAATCGTAGTTTCTCCTGCCATCACTACCGGTTATTGCGTTACTGTTTCCAATGGTAACTGCACGGATAATATATGCGTAACTGTTTTTGTTGAACCGATGGACTGCTCCACAG
>SCSP01000010.1 GCA_004297845.1 Bacteroidota bacterium
ATCAGAAAATGATTCGGTTTTATATAACACATACAAAATGGGATTGGATGGTGCGGTTACCTTTATACTTCCTGAGCCGGAATATGCGAAAGATTATCGGGAGGGTTTTTTGTTTCTCAGCGAGGGGGACCGCGCTACTTTTATAACGGACGCCCATTCGCTCTACCTAAAAAAAAATAATACCCAGGTTCCGCGGGAGATGAGCCTGGAGAGCGTTATTCGTGTGGAAACAATGGTGTTAAGAATAAGAACGCAGCAAGAGCATGAGAAAGAGATGCAAGAGGAAAAAGCGAAGTTGGAACGAGGGGAATTTGAGGAAAAGAAAATACTTGAGAAATTTATTTCAGATTCCGGCATTGCAGAAGAGCCCGTTGCTAATGGCATGTATTACACCAGGCTTGCAGAGGGAACAGGCGTTACACCGGATTCGGGGAGGGTAGCTCTGCTGAATTACAAGGGATGTTTTTTGAACGGCAGGTGTTTTGACAGCAGTTTTGAAACACAACCTTTTGAATACATACTAGGCGCGGAGGAGCAACTGATACCCGGATTGGTAGCAGGAGTGAGAAGAATGCGCGAAGGTGAAAAAGCCAAATTTATTATACCTTCGCATCTTGCTTTTGGAAGCAGCGGATCATCTACCGGAATGGTTCCTCCTTTTACGACAGTTATCTATGAAGTAGAACTTTTAAAAGTACAATAGGCCGCCTACAAAGTAAACCAAACAAGACTTTATGAAAAACCATGCCTTATACCTTATGTCTTATGCCTTATGCCTGTTAATTTCCTCCTGTGCCAATTCCGAATATGCTGATTTTGAAAAAACAGAATCCGGATTATTGTATAAATTTCACACAAAGGGTACGGATACCGCTTATGCTGAATACGGTGAAGTTGTACGAATAAAAATTGCCAAACGTCTGGGTGATTCTATTCTGGAAAGTTCCGAAATGTTAAGCCCTGACGGGATGGAACAGCTTTTGCAAAAAGGAGCCTTCCCCGGAGCTATTGAAGAGGGAATTACCATGATGGCGATTGGCGACAGCGCTACGTTTCTGATCAATACCGATTCGATCAATAAATATTATCCAGCTAAGGATTCAACTAAAAATTTTAAGCCGGAATCTTACCTTGCTTTTGATATTAAGCTGACGAACATTCAGACGCAGGAAGAAGTGATGTGGGAGCGTGAACAGAACCGTTTGGCGTATGTTCGGGACAGAAAGGAGAAAGAACCTCAGGAACTCACTCAGTATATATCCGATAATCACATCGATGTTAAGCCGAACGCAAAGGGGTTATATTTTACAGAAACCACAAAAGGAAAAGGCGCCCGTCCCCGGGAAGGCGATTCTGTTTCCATACATTTTACCGGAAGTTTCCTGAATGGAACAGTTTTTGGTTCATCGGTGCAGCAGAGCCAGCCTATCGGATTTGTGGTGGGTGATACCACCGAGCGTGGTGTATTTGACGGGTGGTACGAAGGGGTTAAATTGATGCAGAAGGGAAGTGTAGCTACGGTTATCATGCCTTCCTCGCTGGCTTTTGATTCCATCGGAGAGATAAATCGCCAAACAGGAAAGTATGTTATTCCGCCATATATGCCTTTGAAATTTGAGATCAAGTTGCTGGATGTTGTGCCTAAAAAATAATAAGTATGAAAATTAAATTACGCAAACCTCTAAACTATAAAACCATGTTAAACATTAAACAATCCGCCTTATTTCTGGCTGTAACCCTTTTCGCAAGCTGCATGTTTGCACAAAAAGAAAACAAAAAAACAGATAAAAATACGGATAAGGATTTTTTAAACAAGCAGGCCGATGGCCTCTACGCAAAATTTGAAACCAACAAAGGAAATATTTATTTAGTGCTTGAGCATAAGAAAACTCCTATGACCGTTGGGAATTTTATTGGGCTGGCAGAAGGAGCAATTAAGAATAATGCGAAGGCGGACGGAGTTCGTTTTTACGATGGCTTGAAATTTCACCGTGTCATTCCAAACTTTATGATTCAGGGAGGTTGTCCGCAGGGAAATGGCATGGGAGACCCCGGTTATAAATTCCCGGATGAGATAGACACTTCCCTCAAGCACAATGCTCCCGGAATCTTTTCAATGGCCAATTCCGGACCCGCCACCAACGGCTCTCAGTTCTTCATCACACACGTGCCCACTCCCTGGCTGGATGGTAAGCATACGGTGTTTGGCCATGTGGTACAGGGACAGGAAGTAGTGGATGCAATTGCAGGGAATGATACCATTGTGAAACTGGTTATCCTGCGGAAAGGAAAGGAAGCCGTGGCATTTAATGCCCCTAAGGTTTTTGAAGCTGAAAAAATGAATGTGGCCGCAAAAGAAGAAGCAAAGAATAAAGCGGCTAAAGAAAAAGTGGATAAGATGTTTGAAGGCGCGACAACCACCGCATCGGGTCTGAAATACGTTGTAGTGAAAGAAGGAACAGGAGGTTCGCCCGGTGCTATCAGCAGTGTAACAGTTCACTACCACGGCATGTTCACGGACGGAAAGGTATTCGACAGCAGCGTGCAGCGCGGACAACCTGCCACTTTCGGGTTAAATCAAGTTATTGCGGGCTGGACAGAAGGATTGCAGTTGATGAAAGAAGGTGGAAAGACTAATTTCCTGATCCCCGGTAATCTGGCATACGGAGCACAGGGCCGCCCTGGTATCCCGCCCAACGCTACGTTGATCTTTGAGGTGGAACTTATTAAAATTAACCAGTAGATTCTCATTTCCTGCATACCAATTAACAAATACGTAACGAATGTTACGAATTGGATGAAGATCGATAATCTATTATATCCTGAATTGAGTTTTAAAATTGTAGGATGTGCTTTTGACGTCTTTAATCAAATTGGTGGAGGTCATAAAGAGGTTACGTATCATAAGGCATTTGGCTTAGCCCTGACCGAAGGAGGCCTTTCGTATTTAGAAAACCTCTATTACCCTATTAAGTATGATAACGTGGCAGTAGAGAGGGGGTATTTCGATTACCAAGTAGAGGAGAAGATAGTCGTTGAATTGAAGTCCCGCGATGGTTTTCTTAAAAAGGATTTTGAGCAGTTGTCTAATTACTTAAATAATTCTAATTTGAAATTGGGTATTCCTATCTCTTTTGGAAGAACTCAGGTTAAATTTAAGAAGGTTTTAAATGTCGAATTACTTAATCGAGCAAAGGCTATTGGCCTACCCCAGATTCGTTACATTCGTAATAAATTAGTCTATTAGTAACCAGCATGCCGAAGTCTAAGAAAGAAATTAAAAAGGTAACCACAAACGTGCTTCAGAAGATGAAGCAAAATGGAGAGAAGATATCCATGCTGACTGCCTATGACTTCACTACGGCAAAGATTCTGGATCATGCAGGTATTGATGTGATTTTGGTTGGCGATTCTGCCTCCAATGTAATGGCAGGGAATGAGACCACGCTTCCCATCACACTGGATCAGATGATCTACCACGCTTCGTCAGTTATTCGTGCGGTGAATCGCGCACTGGTGGTGGTGGATCTTCCTTTTGGTTCATACCAGGGAAATTCAAAGGAGGCTTTGAATTCTGCCATCAAAATCATGAAGGAGTCGGGCGCACATGCGGTTAAATTGGAAGGAGGCAAGGAAGTGAAAGAGTCTGTGGAAAGAATTTTATCTGCAGGAATCCCTGTTATGGGGCACCTGGGATTAACTCCACAATCCATTTATAAATTCGGAACCTATGAAGTACGTGCGCGTGAAAAAGTAGAGGCTGAAAGAATCTTGACAGATGCTGAACTATTAGAGAAAACAGGTTGTTTTGCAATTGTGCTTGAAAAAATTCCGGCCAAACTTGCTGCACAAGTAGCCAAGCAAATAAGAATTCCCATAATTGGAATCGGAGCAGGAGGAAATGTAGATGGGCAAGTCCTTGTTGTGCATGATATGCTTGGCCTCAATAATGAATTCAATCCCCGTTTTCTCCGCAGATACCTGAACCTGTACGATGATATTAAAGGAGCCGTAGGAAAGTACATTAAGGATGTGAAGTCGAAAGATTTTCCGAATGAGAAAGAACAGTATTAACCCCACGAAGTACGAATCTGTACGAACCTACGAAGTACGAACAATACATGAAGGTAGTTGTAAGACGAGATGACTTGGTTTACCCGGAATTGAGTTATAAATTAGTCGGCTATGCCTATGAAGTATTCGATGAGTTAGGTCCCGGGCATTCTGAAAAGACCTACCAAAGAGCGTATGCAGTAATGCTCCGCAGAAATGATCATCAATTTGGGGAGCAGGTTTATTATCCCGTCAGGTTCAAAGATGAAATTATCAGTAAAGGATTCCTTGATTTTAAGGTGGATGAGAAGGTTATTGTTGAATTGAAGAAGGATGATAGATTTTCTAAGACGCACATTGACCAAGTATTGGATTATATCAAGCGTTCCAATCTAAAGTTGGCCTTGTTGATTAATTTCACCAAGGAAGGTGTTAAGTTTAAAAGGATTGTCAATATCAATGAGGCTGTTGCTTCGTAGTTCGTACGTTCGTAATTTTTTCGTATTTCGTTGGGATGATAGAAACACAAATTTTGTACGAAGACAACCACCTGATCGCTGTCAACAAGCGTCCCTCCGAAATCGTTCAGGGCGATAAGACAGGCGATACCCCCCTCAGCGAAAAAGTAAAAGAATACATCCGAAAAAAGTACAATAAACCCGGAGAAGCTTATCTCGGTGTGGTGCACCGTATAGACAGGCCGGTGAGCGGTGTGGTGATCTTTGCAAGGACAAGCAAAGCGCTTGCGCGAATCAACGAAATGTTTCGTGATAAAGAAGTGAAAAAAACATATTGGGCGGTGGTGAAAAATAAACCCGCTCAGGAAAGCGGACACTTAGTTCATTACCTGAAAAAGAACGAACAGAAAAACATGTCGCGCGCGTACGAAAAGGAAGTTGAAGGAGCGCTAAAATCAGAACTTGACTATAAAGTACTTTTCAGTTCCGATAATTATCATTTGCTTGAAATAAATCCCCAAACCGGCCGACATCACCAGATACGTGTTCAGTTATCTGCGATTGGCTGTCCGATAAAAGGGGATGTGAAATATGGTTTCAGAAGAGGGAATGAAGATGCCTCCGTTCATTTACACGCCCTTAAAGCGGAATTTATCCATCCTGTAAGCAAGCTGCCTGTGAGGATCGAAGCCGGTCCTCCGAATGAAGCGCTTTGGAATTATTTCATGAAAAATGTGAAAGAGTAAGTCCCTGAACTACAAATTCCGCATATAACTGAGAAAAGTGATTGGTCCCAAAGAAATGTTGTTGCCTGCAACGCTTCTGTTTATGGAAACCTGGCCAATGCCAAAGTCCCATGTATTTTTTTCTCCCATCAGCCTGAAGCTTCCTGTGAAAACACGAATTCC
>SCSP01000103.1 GCA_004297845.1 Bacteroidota bacterium
GTCTTTCCTGGATCGATGGCCCTACGGATATTGCGATACGAGGCTCGTTATACAGGATCGCAGCGAGAGAAGGAATAAAATATATTCTCTTGGGTTCTGATTTCAGATCGGAGGGAAAGCAACCCAAAGAATGGACCTATAGTGATGGCCGACAGCTAAAGCATATTTGCGAAAAATTGGGGACTGTCCCTTTGCGAACATTTCCCAATCTTACTTTTTCTAATATTTTATACTATTCATTTATAAAGCGCATAAAAATGCTTACTCCTTTCTATTTTCTGGAATATACCAAAGAGAGCGCAAGAAAGATCCTGGAGGACAAGTATGGATGGCGCTATTACGGAGGGCACCACCATGAATCAATATTTACAAAATTTGTAGTTTCTTATTGGCTGCCGCGGAAATTTAACATTGATAAACGGAAGATCACACTTTCTGCCCAGATCATGAGCGGTCATATAAGCAGGCAGGAAGCCATTGCTATTCTTGAAAAAAACGAAAATGATAAGGAGCAAATGGAAAGAGACAAGGAATATGTGATAAAGAAACTTGGATTTACTATGGAGGAGTTTAAAAAGATATGGAAAACACCCAACAGAAATTTTCGTGATTATCCTTCGTACTATCCTTTTATTGAAAAGGTCGCAAGCGGAATGAGTTTTATGGTGCATTTGTTTTTCAAGGAGAAGCCACTTTTGTTTTATGAATTGGAGATAAGAAGGAACGGATAAATATTTGATAGTATTTAAAGATGTGTGGGATAAGCGGCATAGTATATTTTAAGGACCGGCAGGTGTATCCCTCCGAGCTTCAAGCCATGATGAAGACGATGAAGCACAGGGGTCCGGATGACGAAAGCCTATTCACCGATCAGGGTATTGGCTTTGGACACGTTCGATTAAGCATCATTGATCTTTCCGCTGCCGGGCGCCAGCCTATGGCTTGCTCGGATGACCGGTTTGTGATCATTTTTAACGGGGAGATCTACAATTACCTGGAACTTAAGAAATCTGTTGTCAGTGAGTTCACTTACAAAACGAATACGGATACGGAAGTACTGCTGAATTGTTTTAAGAAGTTCGGGCCGGAGTGTCTGCATCTGCTCAATGGAATGTTTGCCTTTGCTGTGTTTGATAAGAAGACACGTGAAATATTCATTGCCCGTGACCGGTTTGGGATAAAGCCGCTCTACTATCATCTGGATGCTGAAAAATTGGTGTTCGCCTCCGACATACCGCCCATTTTAACGCAGATCACGGAAGTTGCACCCAATGACCAGGCGATTTACGACTATCTTGTTTTTGACCGGGTGGCTCATAATGAAATGACCTTTTTTAAGGAGATCAAAAAGCTGCAGCATGGCCAGTCAATTTCAATTGGTGCAGACGGAAAAGTTAAAATTCAATCCTGGTATTTGTTGAAGGATAATTTGAAAGGAGCATTTGAAACTCCAGCGGAATATAAAGAGGCGCTCACAAATTCGATCGGCCTTCAGTTGAGAAGCGATGTACCTGTGGGCGCCTGTTTAAGCGGTGGTCTAGATTCATCTTCTATTGTTTCCTTGTGGACGAAGAACTTTCCGATCTCCAATCTGAATACGTTTTCGGCAGTTTACGATTCAGCGCATAGAGCAGATGAAAGCAAGTTCATTAAGTTGTTTGGGTCGGAAATTTTCAAGATGCACTTTACCGTGCCCACTGCGGATGGTTTAATACGTGACATGGATGCTCTTTTGTCAGCGCATTCGGAACCTTTTCCCGATACCTCGATCTATGCAGAGTATAAGGTGCTCGAAAGTGCAAAGAACATCGTGAAGGTCTTGTTTAGCGGACAGGGAGCTGATGAAGCTCTGGCGGGGTATGATTATTTTTACGGATACTATTTCAAGGAGTTATTACTAAAACTCAAATTAATTGCATTTTTCCAGGAAACCTTTAGTTATATCGGCAAACACAGGTCCTCGTACGCCTTAAAGGCATTTGCTTTTTTTATGTTACCGGCAAGCATGCGCTCAAGTTTGTTTGCTAAAAAGAAAAGGTACGTGAGTAGGGATCTTCAATACGGGCTTGACACGGGTCAGGAGGACATTCAAAACCTGTTCGGTGCCCCCACATTATCGAATGCATTTCTAAAACATTTTGAGCATAAGATGGAACACCATCTTATTTGGGGTGACCGGAGCTCCATGTGGTTTTCACTTGAAATGAGATTTCCGTTTTTGGATCATAACCTGGTGGAAAGATCGATCCCGGTTGCAAGCAATATGCACATCAAGAACGGAGTGTCCAAGAGCCTGCTTCGTGAGTCAATGAAGGGAACTTTGAATGAAAAGATCAGGATCCGGCTGGATAAAGTAGGATTTGAGACTCCGCAGGATGAATGGCTGAGGTCGGATCCCATGAAATCTTTCGTTTTGGATATAGTTGGCTCTGCTTCTTTTCAGAACCGCGGATACGTGACCCCTTCGGAGATAAAAAATATGTTTAGCAATCATTTGAAGAGGAAAGGAAATTTTTCTAAAGAAATATGGAAGTGTATAAACCTTGAATTGTGGTTCAAAAAATATATTGATAATAAATACGCCTAAATATGAAAACAGATTTGATCGATTTGTTACAATGTCCGTTTTGTCGATCCGCATTTACATTATTTCAATTAGAGGCTCATCAGCTTTCTTCTTCTGTTGAAAGTGGATTATTATATTGTGTAAACTCTCATGTTTTTCCTATCTCCGGCTCAATCCCCCGAATATTTGTACAGGCGCTTGACAATCACTTGCATGAACTTTACTTGGAGAAGACACAACTCCCCGAGAAGCTTTCAAGGGCGATTAATGCAACAATGACAAGCAAGAAAAACTTAGCAGTTCCCGGTCACAGACATATTCAACATAGTTTTTCGTCCGAATGGAACGAGTTGGCGTTCAACATGAATGCATGGGGTCAGGATGTGAATGAAAGGGAAAAATTATTTTTTCAATGTATGGATACTACGTCTGAAGAATTAAAAGGAAAGCTTATTCTTGACGCAGGTTGTGGTAATGGCGAGGTGGAAGAAGCGCTAATGAAATTCGATGCAAAGATTATCGGAATGGATCTCTCATATTCTGTTGACAAAATTCACAAAAAACTCATGAGCATTAATCCCCGATATCAGGATAAAATAAGTTTGGTACAAGGCAATGTTCATCAACCTCCATTCAAAGATGCTGTTTTTGATATGATACATAGTGCAGGTGTATTACATCATACCCATGATACAAGAGCAGGCTTTGAGCAATTATCCTGTTGTTTAAAAAAAAATGGAATCTTTTTTATCGAAGTATATTCTGAAGATCACAAGAATATTATTGAGAAGATAGCTTTCCGTGTATTTAATGTTATCAGGAAAATCACTACAAAACTACCTCATGGTGTTCTTCATTCATTATGTTGGGGATTGACCCCTTTATTATGGCTTTATATATACAGTTGCAACAAAATAATGAATAAGAACAGGTATATAAGAAGAAATAGGGAGCAGATGGAGTTGTCATTATTTGATGCCCTTTCTCCTTTATACGATTGGCATCATACTACCATTGAAGTAAAAAATTGGTTTCATGCTATGGGATTTATAAAAATCAAAAAAACTTTTTTTAATCATAATGTAATTGGCATAAATGGTCATTTTAAATAATACAAGTTCTTGTTTATATTTTATGATTGTGTTAATAGTAAATTGTCCAAGTTCTGGAAGTAGGACCCCGCCCGGCTTATTTAATTCAATGCCGACACAGCCTATAACCCCGAATCAAGATTTTTTGTAACATAGGAATTATTTTCATATTTTTGAAAAGGAAGGAGATAAGGTATTTAATATTTTTGCGAAAAACTGGAAATGGATAGATCTTGAATTGCTGTTTTTAAGAAATTTATTGATAAAAAATTTCAATGAAAGTCAAAATTATTATAACAATTTTATGTTTTGCCATCGGAACAGGTATGGTGTGTTTAGGGTTCAAGCTGTTTATAAGCCCTGCCCAATTGGAAATGCTTTTGTCGAAACCAATTCAATTTCATTTATATTCTATACTATGGGTCATTCCTGTTTTTATACTTGGTGGAGTTGAAACATTTGCTTTATTCAGAATGGTATACAAAAAAAATATCCATGTTTACGATATTGTTACCCTTCCGTTTGTTGTAAGTCTATGGGGATTTTTGATACCTTTCCAGGGCTCCTACATTTATAATTCGATTTATTTTAAATCAAAGTATAAAATTTCTTTGCTTAATACAACAAGTGTTTATTTAGTGTCATTTTCGGTTCCCTTTATAATTGCAGGCATTCTGGGCATCGTTTATTCGTGTCTTGTAAAACATAATAATTATTTTTTTCTTGTGTCTGTGTTAGCGCTTGTTCATCCGGCATTAATTTATTTTTTGGCATATTTTATA
>SCSP01000104.1 GCA_004297845.1 Bacteroidota bacterium
GAAAAATCTGCAGGTGCTTGATGTCTCGTCAAATAAACTGGAAGCGTTGCCCGATTCTATCGGCAAACTAAAGAACCTCCGGAAACTCGCAGCCGGAAAAAATGAAATAGGCGGGATACCTAAACAGATCGGGGAACTTTCCAATCTCGAAATACTGGATCTCTGGAGCAACCAGATCGTGATCTTCCCGGATGAACTGAACAAGCTCAAAAAACTCCGATGGATGGATTTGCGTGTGATAGAAATAGATGATGACAAACAGAAACACATTAAGGAAATATTGCCGAAAACGAAAATCCATTTCTCGCCCAGTTGTCATTGCGTATCAGGCTAAGCAGGATTTTTCCGGAAATTGTTCGCTTCACGTCCTTACTATTTGTATACTTGCAATTGTCGCTGACTGAATATGTTATTTCCTAAATCTTCAAGTTCCGATTTAAAGCTCTATCGCATATTACTGCTCGTTGGCGGAGTTTCCTATTTCCTTTTTTGGTTTATTTTAAAAAGCATTGAGCCCGACAGTTATGACCCGATCTTAGGAAGGGGAGCGATATCCCTTGCGATCCTCCTGATATTTACCCTGACATATTCAGCTCAATTTTTTCGAGACTATGTTGTTATTTTATCCTACGTTATGTCACACATTCTTACTTATTATTATGTATTTCTTCTTGCCAATAATTTTTATTCCTATACTTTTTCGATAGGCATGATGACCATTTTATTTGGAACAGCTGTGATTTTTAAAGACCCCTATTCTTTGCTGCTTTTCCTTACTCTGTGCATTGCTTCTGTAGGTCTGGGATATTTATTTGTTGAATTTCCTGCGGTTCCGCCCCTTCTATATATGAGCATTTTGATCACTGCCTCGGTTATTGCATTTTTATCCATGAGTATACGTTTTAATATTCAGAAAGAACTGGATGCCAAAAATAAAAACCTACAGCAGGTTTATGACGAAATGAACACACAAAGAAAACTTGTTGAGATGAAGCATCTTGACATAACAGATAGTATTATATATGCGAAAAAGATTCAATTTTCGATAATACCGGAAAAAGACGGATTAAAAGATTTTATACGAGATTCTTTTATCTATTACAGGGTGAAAGACATAGTAAGCGGTGATTTTTACTGGTATCATAAAAAAGAAGATGAACTGTATATCGCTGCGGTGGATTGTACGGGCCACGGAGTGCCGGGAGCGCTTGTCTCCATGATAGGAATTACACTGCTTAAGCAAACTATTGACCATCAGCACATAGTCCAGCCCGGTGAAATTCTTTCCAACATGCAGAAAGAGATATATTCCTTTCTTCAACGCGGTAGCAGCGATGGAATGGAAATCTCCCTTTGTTCCGTAAACCATGAGAAAAAAATATTGTCCTATGCAGGCGCCATGATGAAATTAATTATGGTACGCGATGGAAAACTGACTGAAATAAAAGGAGATCGCTCATCCATCAGCCGTAACACTTCATTTGAAGTTGCTTTTACAAATCATACTATTAAATTTGAGAGCGGTGATTCTTTTTACATTTTTACAGACGGATATTGCGATCAGTTTGGAGGTGAAAAGAAGAAGAAATTCATGTTCAAGAGATTTGAAAAACTGCTAACCGACATCCACCACCTGACAATGAGAGAACAGAAATCTATGCTCGATTCCACCTATAAAAACTGGAAAGGAGATCTTGAACAGGTAGATGACGTCCTTATAATTGGCTTCAAGTTTTAACCTTCCAAGTTCAAACAATGGGGATAACATTATTCCATAAAAAGCTTTGTTTCTCCGTGTTTTTTTCCATCTTTGAAACAGAAAACCTGGGGGCGTCCAGACCGTAGTGCCTGGACTGAGATGAAACCCGTATAACCCAATCGAGATAATGCCTGCGAAGGGAAAGTGAAGGTTCTTCCTCAATTTCTCCTCCGAGTTTTCGCCACAGATTACACTGATTTGCACGGAAGAAATCAGTGATGATCTGTGAAATCAGTGGTTATGAAATTATTGATCAACTCCGAACTCAAACAATTTTCCGGAAAGAACATTTCCGAACTGGTGCAGTCATTGAACATGACCAGCATCAATGGAATTGCTTTAGCCGTGAACGAAAAAGTAGTTCCGAAGAATGATTGGGAGAAATTTGAACTGAATAATCATGACAAAATTTTAATCATCAAAGCTGCACAAGGCGGATAGGTTCAGATAACAGATTCGTACAGATTTACAGAGGAATACAAAATGGCTGCTTACCTGCAAATCCGAAAAATATCGGTTATCTGTACCATAAAAAAAAATAAAAACTCTAAATTCTAAGTTTTAAAATGGGAATATTATATTACAAAGACCTTGATTTCAAAAATGTCAGTCAGAAATTTTTTCAGATACTGGAACATTTGAAAAACGGCAACTTCGCTGCGGCTGAAGTAAAAAAGATGCCCGAAACAAACCTCTATCGGGCTAAATTAGATTACAGCAGTCGCCTCATCTTCCGGCTTGCCAAATACCATAATCAAACCTACTTGTTGCTGCTGGAAATTATCAACAATCACGATTATAGCAAATCAAAATTTCTGCGTGGAGTTGCCATTGATGAGAATAAACTTCTCCCATTACAAAATATTTCGGCCGTTGATTCCAAAGAAATTCTTACACTTCCATACCTGAATCCCAAACAAAAACATTTTTATTTTCTCAATAAAATTATCTCCTTTGATGATGAACAGCAAGCAACACTGCATCTCCCGCCTCCTCTTATTCTCATTGGTTCTGCCGGAAGCGGGAAAACGGCTCTCGCATTGGAAAAAATAAAATTACTGTCTGGCAATATACTTTATGTTACCCTGTCTCCTTATCTCGCTGAACATGCTGCACATATATATTATTCCAACAACTACGAAAATGAAAAACAGGAAATAGACTTTCTTTCTTTCAAGGAGTTTTTAGAAACCATCCGCATTCCTGAAGGGAAAAAAATGGAGTTCAGAGCATTTGAACAGTGGTTTTTACCGCATCGCCATCACTCCGGGATAAAAGATACGCATAAATTATTTGAAGAGTTTAGCGGAGTTGTTACAGGATATGCTGTTGACAAGGAATTTCTCAGCAGAGAGGATTATGCTAATCTCGGTATCAAACAATCAATTTTTCTTAATGAAGAACGAAATCAAGTGTATGATTTGTTTGAAAAATATTTACGGTTTCTCAAGGAAAAGAACTATTACGACATCAATATGGTGGCGAATCAATGGGCAAAATTATGTCAGCCCTGTTACGATTTTGTCATTGTTGATGAAGTGCAGGACTACACGAACATTCAGCTTTTTCTGATTCTTAAATCACTAAAATTATCCGGAAATTTTATTCTATGCGGTGATTCCAATCAAATTGTTCACCCCAACTTTTTTTCGTGGAGCAAAGTAAAAACGATGTTTTACCATCATCTCCGCGAAAGCAATATAACCCGCATTCTTACCACCAATTACCGCAATTCTCCGCAAGTAACCGAGATTGCAAATAAGCTGTTAAAAATCAAAAATGCACGCTTCGGGTCAATTGACCGCGAAAGCACTTATTTAATTCAATCCGCATCGGCACGCAGCGGAGAGGCAATACTGCTGGAAGAAACCGACAAAGTGAAAACAGAATTTAATCAGAAGACACGTCAGTCCACTCAGTTTGCCGTATTGGTCATGCGCAACGAAGACAAAGTGGAAGCCGCAAAATTTTTCAATACTCCGTTGCTTTTTTCGGTGCAGGAAGCAAAAGGGTTGGAATACGAAAATATTCTGCTTTATAATTTCGTCAGTGAAAATGATAAAGTATTTCGTGAAATCACTTCCGGCATCACCCCACAGGACGTAAATCAGGGAGAAATAAATTATTCCCGTACAAGCGATAAAACCGACAAATCGCTGGAAGCATATAAGTTTTATATCAACTCGTTGTTTGTGGCAATGACGCGCGCCATCGGCAATCTTTATATCATTGAAAAAAATCACAAGCAGGAATTGTTGTCATTGCTTGAAATCAATGTAACAAGTCAACAACTCCATTTGCAGCAGCAAATTTCATCAAAAGACGAATGGCAGCGAGAAGCGCAACGATTAGAAAAACAGGGACGCACAGAACAGGCGGAGCTTATCCGCAAAACGATTCTTGGCACTCAGCCCGTTCCCTGGCGGGTGATTACTAAGGGGGAGTTAGGAAATCTTAAACTGGAAGCGCTCAATCCTGAAACGTTTAACAAAAAAGCAAAAGACATCCTCTTTGATTATGCACTCATTTATGGCGATGCGGATATTATGCAAAAACTCGTTACGCTGAACTACAAACGCGCTGAGCATGCAGAAACAGAACGCCCCTCATTGCTGCGAAGAAATTTTGTGAATTATGTTGTTGACAATCCAAAGACTATTATGCCTTTGATTAATAAATATGGAGTGGATTTCAGAAATGAATTTAATCAAACTCCTTTAATGATTGCCTCATGGACGGGAGGAATTAACATCACTAATTATTTACTCGCTCTTGGCGCAAAAACAGAACTTACCGATAATTTCGGAAAGAACGCTTTGCAAACCGCACTTTTACAAACCTATATGTCTCAAGACTATGTAAAAAATAAAATTGGAAAAATTTACCCTCTTGTAGTTACTGAAAGTGTGAATGTAAAAGTGGATAATCACCTTGTGAAAATAAATAATCACAAGTCGGAATACCAACTCCTCAACCTGTTGATAGCCACACAAAAAGAATTAATAAAAACCGGAGAAGCAGACAGGTCATATGGCTTTACTTCAAGTGAAATCGTAGAAATCGTTGAAAATTTTCCTGATAATGTGCTTCCATCCTATCGCAAAAAACAGCAATATATAAGCGCAGTGCTCGCCAGAAATGAAGTGTCGAGAGAAGTTGCGTACAATAAAAAATTATTTATGCGTCTGGAACGGGGATATTATGTGCTTAATCCTGAATTAGAAATACAAATCAACGATCAGTGGTTGAATATTTACGAGTTGATGCAAACCGAAAAAATGACTCCTGAACAAAATAACAAAATGATAAAAATGCGACTGGAGAAACTCATTCAATCCCTTGTGGAACGTGAAAAACAGATTAATGAGGCTATGAACAAAGAAAAAAATAAAAACAACTGGAATAATGAGAAACTATCCGAAATGAGAAAAGATTTATTTTCAGTAAAAAAAGAAGCTGAAAAAATAATTGAGAAAATATCGGGATTAGAATAGGGACAGCACAAGTTAATAATCCGTGCAACAACAAGTCGAACATATAAAATAATTTTTTATCATGACTAAAACCGAAAAACTCCCCACCGAAAAATCCATCACCACTACTCCCTTCTCCGGGTCAAAGAAAATTTATGTAAAGGGGAAACTCCACAATATTGAAGTGGCAATGCGGGAGATAACCATCTCTGAGGGGATTGTTAAAAAAAATGGAGCTGTTGCTCCCCTCTCCCCGAGGAGAGGGGTCGGGGGTGAGGCTAAGGGGGTGAGGTTGCCCGTTTACGACACCTCCGGCCCCTACACCGATCCCAACACCTCCATTGATGTAAAAAAAGGTCTTGCTCCTCTCCGCGAAAAATGGATTTTGGAGAGAGGTGATGTTGAACAGTTAAAAGATTTCTCCTCCGCATACGGCAATCAGCGCATGAACGATAATTCGCTTGATTCATTGCGCTTCGAGCATCTCCGTAAACCGTTAAAAGCAAAAGTCGGGGCGAATGTTTCCCAAATGCATTATGCAAAAAAGGGAATCATTACTCCTGAGATGGAATACATAGCGATCAGAGAGAACCAAAAATACCTCACCCTTAATCCCTCTCCAAAGGAGAGGGAAACCAATTCACTTTACTTTCAGCATGCAGGACAGAACTTCGGGGCTGTTTCTCCCCTCTCCCAGGGGAGAGGGGTTGGGGGTGAGGTGACCCCTGAATTTGTCCGCTCCGAAGTTGCCCGTGGCCGTGCCATTATTCCCAACAACATCAACCATCCCGAAAGCGAACCCATGATCATTGGCCGGAATTTTTTAGTGAAGATAAATACCAACATCGGGAACTCTGCTGTGAGTTCCAGCATTGAAGAAGAAGTGGAGAAAGCAGTCTGGAGCTGCCGCTGGGGAGGAGATACGCTGATGGATCTTTCCACCGGAAAAAATATTCATGAAACTAGAGAATGGATCATACGGAATTGCCCTGTGCCTGTTGGGACTGTACCTATTTATCATGCCCTCGAAAAAGTAAACGGCAAAGCTGAAGACCTTACCTGGGAAATTTTCCGCGATACATTAATTGAGCAAGCCGAACAAGGAGTGGATTATTTCACTATTCACGCAGGAGTTCTGCTCCGCTACGTTCCTCTCACCGCAAAACGCATCACCGGAATCGTCTCCCGCGGAGGAAGCATCATGGCAAAATGGTGTCTGTCCCATCACAAAGAAAATTTCCTTTACACGCATTTCGAAGATATCTGCGAGATCATGAAAGCGTACGATGTAGCCTTCTCTCTCGGTGACGGTTTGCGCCCCGGCTGCATTGCCGATGCAAACGATGCTGCACAGTTCGGAGAATTAAAAACGCTGGGCGAACTCACCAAAATTGCCTGGAAACACGATATACAAACCATGATCGAAGGGCCGGGGCACGTGCCCATGCACCTCATTAAGGAGAACATGGACAAGCAGTTGAAAGAATGCCACGAAGCACCTTTCTACACGCTCGGTCCCCTTACTACCGACATCGCACCCGGATACGACCACATCACTTCCGCCATTGGTGCAGCCATGATCGGCTGGTACGGAACTGCGATGCTCTGCTACGTAACACCTAAAGAACATTTGGGGTTGCCCAATAAAAAAGATGTGAAGGACGGAGTCATCGCTTATAAAATTGCCGCACACGCTGCCGACCTGGCAAAAGGACATCCGGGTGCTCAGCTACGGGATAATTTACTGAGCAAGGCCCGTTTCGAGTTCCGCTGGGAAGATCAGTTCAATCTTTCTCTCGACCCCGATACCGCCCGTGAGTTTCACGATGAAACCCTTCCGCAGGAAGGCGCCAAGACCGCCCACTTCTGCTCTATGTGCGGACCGCATTTCTGCTCCATGAAAATCACACAGGATGTGCGCGAGTACGCAGAAAAAATTGGACTTACTGAGGATGAAGCACTGAAAAAAGGCTTGGAAGAAAAAGTAAAGGAGTTTGCGGAAAGTGGAAGTGAGATTTATGTTAAATAAAATGGAACTTAAAGACTGGCATATATATTTCACGAATCATAATGAAGCGCTTAAGAAAATGGTGCATAATAACGACCCTGGGTTTTTCTATGTGGCGCTTCATCGATTGAATATTTAGCAAAAATGTGTTTTAGCAAAACACCCTATTAAAAAAAATTCATTAAATAAATGAAACTAATTGTTGTCTCCTCTCCCACTCCTGTTCCTAACGAACGCGCTACCATCAATTCTTTATTTGAAGAAGGGGTGGAGGTTTTTCAGATTCATAAACCTGACTTTTCAAAAGAAGAAATTAAAAACTTCATTCAGCAAATTCCCACAAAGTATCACAACAGAATTGTTTTGCATTCTGATTTTCCGAAATTTCATTCATTGAAAGAACTTGAAGAGTATAAAGAAAAACATGAATATGCTTTCCTCTCTCCAATTTTCGATAGTATTTCAAAAAATGGATACAAAAGCAAATTCACCGAGAACAAATCTGAGTTAATCAGTGCAATCAGTGGAAAAAAAATAATTGCATTAGGCGGAATTGACGAAGACAAAATAGAAATCTGTCGCGAACTCGGCTTTACAGGAGTTGCTGTTCTTGGAGCGATTTGGAAAAATGACAATCCCATTGAAAAATTCAAACGAATAAAAGCCTTATGCCAAAAGAAAGATCTTGTGTTTTAAGCGTTGCCGGCTTTGATCCCAGCGGTGGCGCAGGCGTTCTTGCGGATATCAAAACATTTGAGCAACACAAAGTGCAGGGAATGGGCGCTGTCACAGGGTTGACCTTTCAGAACGATTCGGAGTTTGAGGGAGTGAAATGGGTTGATACAGCCGAAATTGAAAAACAAATAGAAATTCTTTTCAGAAAATTTAAGTTTGACTTTATAAAGATCGGAATGATCCGCGATCTGGAAGTCCTCGGAAAAATTACAAGCTCCAGACTTCAAGCCCAAAATCCAAACGTGATATGGGACCCTATCTTGAAAGCCTCAGCGGGATTTGAAATTCATAAAACGATTGACAAAAAGAAAGTGATTGATATTTGCAGTAGTATTTACCTCATTACTCCCAATGCGGATGAAGTAAAAATTCTGACAGGAGAAAATGACGAAGTAAAAGGAGCGAAAGAACTATCCCAATATTGTAATGTTCTCTTAAAAGGCGGTCATAGCGAAAAAAATAAAGCGAAAGATCATTTATTTACAACTGAAGGAAAAGTATTTCCATTTCGTCCTAAGAAAATCTCCCCCATGGGAAAACACGGTAGCGGGTGTGTGCTTTCCTCCGCTATAACTGCAAACCTGGCAAATGGTTTATCTTTGCAGCGCGCTTGTTTGAGAGGAAAAGATTATGTAACGAAGTTCATAATGAGCAATAAATCATTATTAGGCCATCATAAAATATAGTCGCGAATTTCACTAATTAACACGAATGAATTAGTGTAAATTCATGTAATTAGTGGCTAAAAGTATATCATGGAAAAACTTTATCAAAAACTTCTGCAGGGCAACAAAGACTGGGTTGCCAAAAAATTAAAAGAAGATCCGGAGTTTTTTAAAGAGCTTGCAGCAGGTCAGCAGCCCGGTGTGCTCTGGATCGGATGTTCCGACAGCCGCGTTCCTGCCAATGAAATCACAGGAACAAAATCAGGCGAGGTATTCGTACACCGCAACATCGCCAACATGGTGGTGCATACCGACACAAATATGTTGAGTGTGCTGGATTTCGCTGTTAATCTTCTGGAAGTACAGCATGTAATTGTATGCGGGCATTACGGATGTGGAGGAATTCAGGCTGCTATGAGCAACAAGCATTATGGCGGAATTATTGACAATTGGTTGAGAAATATTAAGGACGTATATCGCCTTCATAACAAAGAACTGGATGGGATAAAGACCTCTGATATGCGCGATAGAAAATTAACCGAACTAAATATTGTTGAACAAGTTTACAACCTCTGCAAAACCTCCATTGTTCAGAGCGCCTGGGAAAATCACAAACGCCCGCATGTGCATGGATGGGTGTATGATGTGAGCAACGGATTGATAAAAGATTTGAATATTACTGTGCGGGATGATTCGGAGATGCATAATATTTACAAAATAGATTTTTAACCGCTGATTACACAGATTAACACCGATTAATCTGTGTAATCAGTGAAATCTGTGGCTATGATTTCCCGATTACACTATATCACGCAAGACCTTCCGAATTTTTCTCATGCACAGCTTGTTGAATTTGCCTGCAAAGGCGGTGCGGATTGGGTGCAGCTTCGTGTAAAAAATAAACCGTATGAAGAATGGCTGAAGATCGCACAGGAAACAAAATTAATCTGCCTGAAATACGGAGCCAAATTTATCATCAACGACAGTGCACAAATTGCAAAAGAAGTTGAGGCGGATGGTGTTCATCTGGGCAAAAACGATATGAATCCAAAAGAAGCACGAAAAATGTTGGGCAATAATTTCATTATTGGAGGAAGCGCGAACAGCAGGGAAGATGTACGAAAGCAGATGGCCGATGGATGTGATTATATTGGTATTGGCCCGTTTCGCCATACAACAACGAAAGAAAAATTAAGTCCGATTCTTGGTATAGATGGAATACGAAATATCATCAGAGCAATGTCTCCCTCCCCGAGGCAACCAAGCAGTGCGAAAGTGGGGGGCACAACTCGATGGGTAGATTTTCCGATGATTGCCATCGGAGGAATTAAATTAGAAGATATTGAACCGCTTATGCAAACCGGAGTTCACGGAGTGGCGGTTTCTTCAGGAATTAATTCTTTGGAAAATAAAACCGAAACGACAAGGAGATTTCTCACTTTGCTCGGAATGACAACTTCTGTTATGCCGCTTTGAGACGTTTTAGCTTGCTTCTGGAAAGTTTGTTTTTCGCGTAATCCAGCGTGATATGGAGTTCTTTGGTCTTAGTATCAGAAGGCATCTCATACATGGCATCGGTCATCACACTTTCACAGAGAGAACGTAATCCGCGAGCGCCCAGTTTAAATTCTGCCGCTTTTTCCACAATAAAATCGAGAGTGTCATCATCAAAAGTCAATTTCACTCCGTCAATCTCAAACAGTTTAACGTACTGCTTGATAAGCGCGTTTCTGGGATCGGTAAGAATTTTTCGGAGCGCTCTGTTATCCAGAGGAGCCAAATACGTAAGAACCGGCAAACGCCCTATGAGCTCCGGGATTAATCCGAATTTTTTCAGATCAAGCGGGGCAACGTACTGAAGAATATTTTCCCTGTCAACCGCATCGTTTTCTTTGGAAGCCGTATAACCCAGCGACTGGGGCCTGATCCTTCTGGCTATCATTTTATCAATTCCGTCAAACGCTCCTCCGCAAATAAAAAGAATGTTGGAGGTATCTAACTGGATCATTTTCTGTTCCGGGTGTTTCCTTCCTCCCTGCGGGGGAACATTCACTATCGATCCTTCCAGTAATTTTAAAAGCCCCTGCTGCACTCCTTCTCCCGATACATCGCGGGTAATGCTGGGATTGTCACTCTTGCGGGAAATTTTATCTATCTCGTCAATGAAAACAATTCCCCGTTCAGCGGCAGTCACATCAAAATCAGCTACCTGCAGCAAACGAGTGAGGATACTTTCAACATCTTCTCCCACATATCCTGCTTCGGTAAGCACGGTTGCATCCGCCATGCAGAATGGGACGTTCAGTATCCTGGCGATTGTTTTTGCCAAAAGTGTTTTCCCGGTTCCGGTCTCGCCCACCAGGATGATATTGGACTTTTCTATTTCAGTATCCTCTTGTTTGGCAGTGGTGCGTTTGAGTTTTTGGGAAATGCGCTTGTAATGATTGTAAACTGCCACCGACAGCACTTTTTTGGCATCGTCCTGCCCAATCACAAATTCATCGAGGTGCTTTTTAATTTCAAGCGGCTTGAGCAGGTTCAACGCAAAATGAGCGGACTTCCCCCCTTTGGCCTTTAGCTCCTGCTTCACCACCAGATGCGCCTGATCCACACAATGATCGCAGATGTGCCCGTCAAGCCCTGAGACCATCACATTGATATCCTGCTGGTCGCGCCCGCAGAAAGAACATTTCACATTTTGTTTAGCTGCCATAATTATTTTTTGTTTGTTCTCACTAAAATTTCATCCACCATGCCGTAATCTTTCGCTTCCTGAGCAGTCATCCAGTAATCGCGGTCGCTATTTTCCCAAACCTTTTCGTAGGTCTGTCCGCTGTGCTTCGCGATGATCTCATACAATTCCTTTTTCAGTTTCTGTATCTCTCGGGCGGTGATCTCGATATCCGATGCTTGCCCTTCGGCCCCACCCATCGGCTGGTGGATCATGATCCGTGCGTGCGGAAGCGCACTGCGCCTGGTCGGTGCACCCGCGCACATAATTACTGCACCCATGCTTGCCGCCATTCCGGTGCAGATGGTAGCCACGCCCGGAGCGATGTACTGCATCGTATCATAAATACCAAGCCCGGCATATACAGAACCACCAGGCGTATTCAAATATATCTGAATGTCTTTTTTCGCGTCTGCCGATTCCAGGAAAAGCAACTGCGCCTGGATGATGTTTGCCACATAATCGTTGATGGGAACTCCCAGAAAAATAATCCGGTCCATCATAAGGCGGGAGAATACGTCCATCGTGGCAATGTTCAGCTGCCGTTCTTCAATGATCGTTGGAGAGATGTAAGAGTCGTTGCGGATCGCAGCATTGCTGATGGAGGTAAACCGTTCATAGTTAAGGCTGCTGATGCCGCGGTGTTTGGTGGCATATTTTCGGAATTCATTTTGGTCAAACATAAGCGCTAAATGTTTAGGTTAGTGTGAAGGGCTAATCATTGGTATGCATTTGTATATTGGTATTGTAATCCATTATGATTTTTTAAAGAATTCATCATAAGGAACTTCTCTCTTTTCGATGGTAAAGGTATTTTTAAAAAGCTCTATCAGTTTCTGATCGTATAATCTGTCGTACGCGCCTCTCACTTGTTTTTCGTCTGCCAGCACTTTTTTTACCTGCTCTTTAATTACTTCCTCGCTTGTATTTTGCATTCCTCGCTTTACAAAATTCATTTTAACTGCATCAGAAACAAATTTTTCTACTTCTTCTGCCGGTACGGCTACTTTATATGTTGTAAGCAGATGCTTTTCAAGAAGTTGCCATTTAAGCGAACTCGCGTATGAATGGTATTCCTTATCAATCTGTTCCGCAGAAATCTTTTCTTTATTGGTAGCAAGTAAATATCGTTTCAAAAAACTTTCGGGCAAAGAAAGATTTATCTTTTTCATAAGAGATTCTATAACTTCGTTAAAGAATTTCCGGTCGCTGTCGCCTACAAACATAACGGAAATCTCTTCGCGTATTTTATTTCTGAATTCATCTTCGCTGTTAATTTTTCCGGGGCCGTAAATTTTGTCGAACAATTCCTGATTCACTTCCGACTGAACAATGCGGCTCAGGTTTTTCAGGCGGAATTGAAGGAAGATCGATGGCAGTTTGTCAGCAGGAAGATCAAGTATTTCAAAAATGTATGCGGCATCCTCAGCAAGATCAGCAAGAATTACTTTATCATCATTCTTTAATCCAATGAGTTTATTTTTATTTTTTGCATTAGTGATTTTCGCAATATCAATAAGCGTAGTTTTAAAGACCCCTCCCGGAACCACATCGCCCAGTGTGTTCACTTCAGCAAAATCACCCACCAATACGTCTTTATCCTCTGATGTTTCAGGGTGAATTATCTGCCCGTAGTTCCTGCGGAAATAATCTATATGTTTATCGATCAATGCATCATCGGCTTTAACCGTGTAATAGGAATATTTGTCCTTTGCCGAAAGTTCCACATTCATTTTTGGCGCAAGACCCAGATCGTATTGAAATTCAAATTCCGTCTGGGTTTCAAAATCAACATGGGTATCTGCTTTGGGAAGCGGATTGCCAAGTATTTCAATACGATTTTCGTAAATATATTTGTGAAGGGAGTCCGAAAGTATTCCATTTATCTCTTCAAATAGAATTTGCTTCCCAAAACGTTTCTTCACCATATCAACCGGCACTTTTCCATGGCGGAAACCGGGCATATCCATTTTTTTCTGATACTTTTTTAGAGCAGTGTTATACCGTTCCAGATAATCAGTAGGAACAATTTTGACCTTCAAAACCGCATTCAGTTCATCAACATTTTCTTTAACAATATTCATGGTGATTACAAATGTAAGCAGGGCGGTAAAGATAAGAGATTTCTGCGGATAGAAATTGCACGAAATGAATCACGAATTCATAGGGGCCAAAAAGTTTACTTTATACAATTCTCTGCAAAAAAAATCTGTAAGTGCTTGACTTACAGCCGAATCAATGTTTTTTTAATTGTATCTCTCAAGTCCTTGTAAACATTAATTTGGTCGGCATATAGTTCGACCATTTGCTGATTACTCCTGAGATTTTCTTTATAATACTTTCCGCTGGTTTTTACTTGCTTTCTTCAAGTGTGATCTCAAAAAATTCCATAATAGGATTAGCGAGCAGTTTTTTACAGGCTTCTTCGGTCTTTTTCTGCGCTGCTTCTTTATTGGAAGCATCAATCTCAAGTGAAATATGTTTGCCTATACGCACATTGTGTATCTCGGCAAGCCCGATGTTCTTCATGCTTCCTGTTACCGCTTTTCCCTGGGGATCGAGAAGCGTCCTGAGCGGCATTACATTAATTTCGGCTTTGAATTTCATACATGCTGATCTACGAATATGTACCAATGAAACTAATAATACAAATACACTAATGTTGTGAATTTATCCGTGCTTTCTTCTTTGTCATCATGTTGTTAATGGCAGACGAAACAATGTACAAAATTATAATTAATGGAATACCCAAGAACTTAAATATCAGCAATAGCACAAGGGCAATGGCAAGGAAGATGTAACGCACTCTGTTACCGGCAAAAGAAAAGTTATTGAACTTCAGCGCGAATAATGGCAAGGGGGCAACAAGCAGGAAACAAGAGATAAATGTCAGCGCCATAACAGAATATGGCTGCAAAAGATATTGGTAGATATTGTTTTTCCCGTCTGTCATGGCAAGAAACGCAATTATGTTTTCGCCTGTGATACCGCCAGGGCGCACCAGTGCTGTAAACACATCATTGATGCTGAGCGGGAGTGATGCTATCAGGATGGCGCTTGCAGGAGTTGGCAAACCGATAAAAGAATAGGACTGACGCGTATCAATGTTAAATTTTGCCAGGCGAATCGCTGAAAAAACAGTAACTAGAAAGCCTGTCATAGCCAGAAAATTAATATGTGCACTCATGGCGCTTTGTGCATTATAAAAATTTGCCGGATCCTTAACAAAAGCAACAAATAATTGGGTGCAAATAATCATTTTATACAGCAACACACCGGGGGCTACGCCAAAGGAAACTATATCCGCCATTGAATCAAGCTGTTTGCCAAGTTCAGAGGTAACCTTCAGGATGCGGGCGACCATTCCATCCAACAGATCGAACAGACAGGCAATGCCCACCATGTAGGCGCACCATACTAAATTTCCTTCCAATGCGAAAACGATTGCTATACATCCGGAGAATAGATTACAAAGCGTAAAAAAATTGGGAATGTTCTTTTTGATCATACAAGTACGTCCCCATAAATATCGGGATGAAACAAATATACAAAAACTATCTTGCTCTGCATACTAAGGGCTTGGCACAAAATAACATCTCACAAGTCGGCAAACAGGTTATCATAAGGAAACAAGGAAAAACAATCGAATGTTCGTTGTTCTGTATTTTAGCAGTCTTATTTTAATTTTCAGGATGGATATTTACCCAGGAATTAGAGGCGATCAGGAGGAAATATGATCAATAAGCCTTTATTTAACAAAGAGATACTTTACTTAAAACACTTAATTGTGCTCCCAAACCTCCACTTTCAGATCATCGATGTACAAGGGTTTTTTCCCTCTGTGCCAATAGTACACTTTTAATTTATCGCGTCCGTTTCTTACAACCGGGGTAAGGTAGTTAAGTGAAACGGTGGTCCATGTATTCGGCTCCAGGGGATGGGCCTCAATATCCGTGGCTTTGTATCCATAAGCTTTCCCGTTATGCTCAAATGTAACCACAAGTGATCCGGGATTTTCTACTTTGTCAGCAGTATTGTATATCTGAGCACTGACCTTTAATTTAACATGGTCTTCGGTGGTTAATTTGTCATAGCGTTTCTCAAGAGAAGGAGAATAAACAGAAACAGAATCCATCTTAAATAAATGTGTTTTTGACAGGGCAGAATCGAGGATGGAATTAGGATGATCCTCAAACCCTTCGGTATACTCTTTTGTTCTTTCATATTCCTTAGGATCGATATCGGAAGCTTCGGGCGCAAGTGCATCAATGTGCAGCATTTTTTCCAAGCCCTCAGGAATTTCTGTCGCTCCGAAAGAAGCGAAATACGCGTCTTTGGTCATTCGGGGTGTGGGTAATATTCCGTTTGCCATCTGCCAGGATTGAAAGAGATTCAGGCTAACGCAGATCGCAGCGATGAGAACAAGAATATATTTATAGAACCCTTTTGACAAATTCATGAAGCAATATCCCATCGGAATTGCCATGGCAGGGTAGGAGGCGATCAAATAACGCTGGCCAAAACTGGGTCCATTCCACCACACCGTCCAGCTGGTTACGATGAGCAGATTAATTATAAAGTATGCAAAGATTGGAGTAAAAAGTGAGCGGTCTTTTTTATAGAGAAAATAAAACCCTATCATTGCCAGAACCATAACGGGAGTGTATATAAACCATCCATTCCGGAAACTGAACAGGGAATTGATGGTGTGCGGAGGAAAAAGATCAAGCCCCTCGCCCGGGTTGTAATAGCTGTCAAAAATAAATTTACCCGTGTAAATTTTCCAATAGGTGAACTGTATGAAGCCCATGGCCGTTAGCGCAATGGCAAATACAATGAGTTGGGATATTTTTTCTTTCAGCAGTTTGATTTTATGGAGAAGAGTTTCTTTATTGTACACTCCCCACATCAGCGGAATGATCAGGGCAACGGCTTCCGAAGGACGGGAAAGTGCCGCTAAACCGCATGTGATGGCAAGCAAGATGGCGTGTTTTATTTTGTACGATTCGTGCCAGCGAATGGTGAGCCAAAGAATGATGGCATAAAGTGTAAATAAATAATCGTGGGGCATGGCACCCTGTCCGTGGACGGAAGTATGGAGCGTGTAGTTAGTCCCTAAAACAAGAGCCACCAGTAACAGAGCGGCCATTTTGTCTTCAAAAAATTTCAGCAGTACTTTTCGCAGGAAGAACACACCGGCAAAAGCAAAAAGCATGCTCCCCGTCCAAATGACAAACTGGTAGGGCGCAGAGAAACCATCGGCAGGGTAACCTCCGATCTTGGCAGCAAGGTGCCCGATGAAAAAGAAGGGAGAATAAAGGATTGATAGACCAATAGGATACCGCATCACCCAATCTCCGGTGGGGGATTCAAAGGCCTGGTAAAATGATCCGGTGTTGTTGTATTTCTGGATTATCCCGTCAATGATCGCGTGATCCTTCAGGCCGAGATCATGATAAATGAGAGTCAGCGGCAAATACAGATAATAACCAAAAACATCCCAGCACAGAATGTTCAGCGGATAAAAAAGATAACCAATGAACAAAAGAATTCCGCATAACGCAAAAGCGACCACTTTCGACATGGAGAAACCGGAATGTTCAGTAGTTTGAATGAGCATGATGGAGCAATGTTACAAGTCTGCTTTTTTAACTTTAAGTGTTCCGAGATCAAAGGTTGGGATATTATCTTTTCCGGGTTTTGAACTGTTTGGACCAAAATCATCCCGCACCGCTTCATACATGGTAGCTGTTGCGATCCAATGGTAAAAGGGATGAACTCCCAGCACTTCGAAACTTCCATCGTCCTTTGTAACGGTGTGATACGAATGTACCCAGTGCTCATCCCAGCCCAGCACCACACCGCCTTTAATGGGCTGCTCCGTTTCCTCATCGATCAAATGCCCGATGATCCGGGAAGCTTTTCCCTCAGAGTAGTTGTAATAATTCGACAAACAGATGCAGCTGTCTTTTTTTCCAAAGGGAATAAATTTTTTAAATGCTTCGGCAACAGGTTTTACAGTTCCCTGCACCTGTAAATTATCTTTATTAATTTTTATCTCACCGGTTCGGGTAACAACTCCCATATAATTTGCGCGGTAGGTATGCCAGTCCACATCTTTATATTGCCACCAGGAGTAACCGCTTGCGCCACAATTATAAGCCTGTTTTAATGTTTTATTCGCAAACTGTTTTTGTTCCTCATACGTTACCGAATCATTATCGGCCGGAATGGCTGTTTCTCCTATGATCCAGGGCTTTGTGATATAGTTGCCGTACCAGTATAGTTCGTTCATTACCTGACCGGGTTCAAATTCATAGGGATGAAGAGAAATAAAATCCATATCCAGCATATTGGGGTCCCATTCAAAAACTTCACGGATTCCTTCCAGCCCGATGGTGAATAAATGGTTGGGCGCGTACATTTTAAACATTTTATGCCAGCCTTTTACAATTGAATTGACTTCACTTTTTTTTCTTTCTTTGTGATCAAAATATAAAGGCTCATTGTACAGGTCATAAGCCATGATGCTTGTGTCATTTCTAAATCGTGTTACTGTTTTTTTCACATGATCTTCCGTTGTTACAACTCCCGGACGTGTACGGACCAAAAAAATGGATTTCAATCCGGCATTATTCACTTCATTGAATAAGCCGGAAAGCGCATCAAAATATTTTTTATACATCTCATCACTTGAAAGAAAAACAGTGGTGTCCTGGTTTCTGCCATATCGCGCCATCATGGATATTTTGCTCAGGCGGTCATTGTCATCTGCCCCTTCTTCCCCTATGCCGCAAATGCGCACCGCATTGAATCCCATTTGTTTGATGAGATTTAAATCAGCCCGTAGCCCTTTTAAGCAGGACCCTTTGGTTAAGAGATTATGCAGCGTATCTGCATCATAACTGGTGGCAGGACCGGCCCAGAGCTCTTTTCCGTCATAGCGTAGCGTAGCCAGATAATTTACAACAACGGGATAAAAATCTTTTCCGTTCAATTTGAATTTATTTTCTTTGATGGAAACAAAATGTTCTTTCGAATTAATAGGGAACGACAGATACAAAATTGCAGCCACGGAGAACAGGAAAAAAATAAAAATATATTTTTTCATTTTAAATTATTTCTTTATTTGAAAAACCTCTGCCTTTCCTGCGGCAGAAACAAAAATCCGGTCATATTTTTCAACCAGCGCCTTATTTATTTCTAATGTGCAGGAATCATTAATTTCATTTCTGTAGCGCCAGCGTATAACATAATCTATTTTTTTTCCTGTTGCCGGCTCAAATTTATCAATATCCGCGCAAGGAGGATTATCGCCAAAAGATTTTCCGAAGATTTCATAGGGATTCATTCCTTTTTTCCAGGTAAGAGGAAAGTGCGGGCTTTCCGCTTCATAATTATCCAGCAGCGTGATATTTTTTACTGTGCCTATATAGCTGTACAGGTTGATGTGCAACCAATTATCAGAGTAACTCAACGGAAGCACGAGACTGCCATTTTTTATTTCTTTTGTAACGGAAAAATACTCTTTTGCATCCTGGTCGAGGTCTTTCATCTTGCTATGGTGGTATTGAAGAAACCACAAGCTTACACAAATGCTGACAACCGATGCCCCTGTTTGCATAAAAAGTGGAATGGCAGATGAAACAAACCAAAGCATAAGCGAGAAATAAAAAAAAAGCAAAATACGGATGGAAATAAAGCCCCCGGATGCCATGTTATTCGGAACAAAAAGGTAAGCGATCAGAAAAATGAGGGAGAGGAGCCACCCGCTTTCTCCGGCAGCCGCTTTTCTTCTAATAATCTGCACAAGCAGGCAGATCACAAGCAAGAAAAATGTCACAGCCATAACAGCAGAAAACACTTTTTCTTCATCGTATATCAATGTAATTAGCGGTCTGCATAAGAATAGATGTTTAATGCGTTCTGCCAGATATATTTCTTCTCCCGGGAATTTTTCGTTTGATTTATCCATAATAAAATAAAGAAGCAAAGACAATGAAGGAAGCGTTGCCGCCAGAAACAATTTTATTTTATGAATGTTTGCACTCCTCGGAACGGAAAAAAAATAAGCATAAACAAGTCGTATTCCAACGGTTAAACAAAAAAGGACAAATACAAAGGGATGGCTGAAATAAATAAGCATCAGCAGCAAAGACAGGGTAAAAATATTTTTTCGATTCAGCGTATTTTCATTTTTCAGCCAATAGGCGAATACTGAAAAAAATAAAACAATGCCAATACAGAAATTATAAAACCCTGCATGAAGAAGAAAGGAATAGATAAAAGGGAATATAAGATAGGTCATCCGGATGTTTTGAGGATTTATCGAACGAACAAGCATTCGGAATGAAAACGGCAGAGCAATAATATATGAGCAGAGCAATATTTTTTCCGATACGTGTGGGGTGAAAAATAAGTTCAATAAGATCATGATGGTATGCCCCGTCCAATTGGGCATCAAGTCAGAATTAAATTGATAAATATCGGAAGCATTCGGTTTATTTGCAATAATCTGCATGATGAGCGATGAATTATACGTATGACCGGGGCCATCTAGTGTAACAAAAAACTCCACCATTATCACCGGCAGTAAATGAATAATTACCAGCAAAAAGAAAAACAGGGTCTCGTACTTATTTTTTTGATTGCTCAATGGGATTTTGCAAATAGAAAGGATTTTAAAGTAGTTTCATTTCCGTATTATAATCCGGAAATAGTATATTTATTTATGATTACAATCTAAAAATTGTATTTCACAATGCACCACATCGCCCTGAATCCATCCTGCCAGCTTATTTTTTTGCCTTCGGCATAGGTGCGTCCGTAGTAGGAGATGCCCACTTCGTAAATGCGGATTTTTTGGATACGAGCTATTTTTGCTGTAACCTCAGGTTCAAAACCGAAGCGTTTTTCTTTCAGTTTAATGTTCTTGATAATATCCGCACGGAAAAGCTTGTACCCCGTTTCCATGTCGGTAAGGTTCAGGTTGGTGAACATGTTGGAAAGAGCGGTAAGGAATTTATTGCCTATAGAATGCCAGTAAAATAAGATCCGGTGCGGGTTCCCTCCCATGAAACGTGATCCATACACCACATCGGCAAACCCATCCAGAATGGGCTTGAGCATGATGTTGTATTCTTCAGGATTATATTCAAGGTCAGCATCCTGCACAATGATGTAATCTCCGATGGCAATTTCAATTCCTTTATGGATGGCAGCACCCTTACCTTTATTTATAGGCTGGGAGAAAAAATTGAATTTCTGTTCGGGATGGGAAGCAATGTATTTATCGATGACTTCTTTGGTATTGTCTTTTGAGCAGTCATTTACAATAACAATTTCCTTCTGCATTTCTCCGATGAGCTTAACAGCAAACACTTTATCGAGAATAAGATGGATGGTCTTTTCTTCGTTGTAAGCGGGGATGATGATAGAAAGAGTCATGGGTTATTGAAGGCGGGCAAAGATACTAGATAAAATAAACAGCCCAACCGCTAAGTCGCAAAGACGCAAAGCGAAGCAGGGAGGGCTATAATTCTTAGCGCCTTCGCGTCCCCGCCTGCCGTCAAAGGCAATTGATGGCGGGCAGGTTAGCAGTAAAAAACAGATACTCCGATAAGCGTTTTATGGATTTACTTAGGCTCAAATGCTTCGATGGTAAAATCATCCACCCGGATGTGTTTCTTCCCATTGTACCACATGTACACCTGGAGGGTATCAGTAGCAGATTTAGCCAATGGAGTTAAATAATAGACCACCATTTTATTCCAGGCATTTATTTTAAAAGAATCGAGCGAAAGTGTTGTGCCACGATACCCGTACAGCTGCCCTTGGTGTTTGAAATTGGTTACGAGCATGGCATGTTCGCAGTCCAGTGAATCAAAAAAATACACATTTGCGCTCGCTTTTATCCATGCATACTCTTTGGAAGTAAGATCGGAATATTGTATCTCATAGGTTGCGGCAAATGGCGTGAGGGGATCCATTTTCAGAGAGTGGTGAGAGGATATGAACAGGGAAGTATCCACGTATTTTTTTTGCTCTTCGTCTGTCACGGAATCAAAATCGGATACTGACAGTGTTCGTCCGGAAAATCTTTTTGCCGATTCAAGATTTTTTGGCGGCTTACCGAGCCGGTCCACCTCCAGGAGTTCGCGCGTCTCTTCGTCCACAGATGTTTTCAGGAAAACAGCCCAGTAGTAATTTTTTGTCATTCTTTCTTTGTCAAGGATCTCCTGTTTGTATTGCCAGGTCTGGAAAAGGTTCAGCAGCACCAGCAATGCAATCACCGAGACAAGAATACTTTTCAGCAATTTTTTTTGTTCTTGTATGTATTGCAGGCTGAAGCCCAGCGGAATGCAGAGCAGGGCATAGGTCTCCAGCAAGGCGCGGTTGCTGAAGCTGCTCGAGTACCACCACCCTTCAAAAGAAGAAATAAGATACAGATATCCGGTAAAGCATAAAAACAAAGCAAGAAAATGCTCCCGGCTTTTGTTATAAACGTAAATAAACCCCGCAAGAGCAAAGATCATCAGCGGAGTATAGAGCAGCCAGCCTTTTTTGAAGCTGAAAAGGACTTTCAGTATGAAGGGCTTTAGAAAAAAGAATTCTTCCGTATAGGTGAAATAAAGGTAGCTGCCTGTAGCGGCCTTCCAGTAAAGCATCTGCATGGACCCCACCGCAAGCAAACCTGCAATAAATGCAAGAATATGTCCACTATGTTTTCGAAACAGAACAATTTTATTGCGAATGCCATTTTCCCCGCCAATCCCCCAAAGTAGCGGAACAAATAACCATACTATTTCAAACGGACGTGTAATGGTGCCAAGCGCAATGAATGCTCCAAGCTGCAGCGCGTAAAGCAGTTTTGGGTTTTTGTGCCACAGAACAGTGAGGTACAGTATCGCTGCATTGACAAAAAACAATAACACATGCGAGAGCACAGCCCCTTCCCATGCCGTGTACTCAAAATAGTTTGTGCCGGCTACCAACAGAAAGAGCACAAGCGCGGTAATTTTATCCGGAAAAAAATTCAGCAATACTTTGCGGACGAGCAGCAGTCCGCACAATGTATAAAAATAGCCTGCCGACAAGGTGCCGATCTGGTAAGGGATAGAGAATCCGTCAGCCGGATAGCCGAACGCTCCGGCCAGCAGATGACTTATAAAAAAGAACGGAGCATACAGGACAGATGCTCCCATCGAATACTTTATTACCCAGGTATTTTTTCCGTCATGCGGAGTGTTGAATAGTTGGTAGAGCGTATCGGAGGCCTCGTATTTTTTTTGAACCTCAAGCACCCAGTCGAAATGCTGAAGGGTGATATCATGCTGTATAAATGCAGCAGGCAGGTACAGATAATATCCGAACACATCCCAGGAGATCACGTACCGGAGGTACTTCATCTGGGAATACTGGAACAAGATCCCGAACGAAAGGATGAAAATGAAAAGTGCAAGGAGAGTAAATAGGGAGAGGCGGTTGTTGTTGTTTAGCGGCATCCGGTTGTTAATCAAGCACCATTTCCGGCACATCGCCTTCCACCACCAATTTTCCCGCGGTGGATTTCCGGATCTGATCCACCGAAATGCCGGGAGCGCGTTCAAGAAGTTTGAATCCGCCTTGCGGAAGAACATCATACACACCCAACTCGGTCACGATCTTTTTGATGCAACGAACGCCCGTGATCGGCAAGCTGCATTTAGGAAGTAATTTTGATTCTCCCGCTTTGTTCACCTGCTGCATGGCAACGATAATATTTTTTGCAGAGGCTACCAGGTCCATCGCGCCTCCCATGCCTTTCACCATTTTGCCCGGGATCTTCCAGTTGGCGATGTCGCCATATTCGCTCACTTCCATAGCGCCCAGAATGGTGAGATCTACTTTTTGCGCCCGTATCATTCCAAAACTCATGGCAGAATCAAAAATGGAAGCACCTTTTAAAAGTGTTACGGTTTGTTTACCGGCATTGATGAGATCCGGGTCTTCCTCTCCTTCAAAAGGAAAAGGGCCCATCCCTAAAATTCCGTTCTCGGATTGGAGCACAATATCCACTCCTTTCGGAATATAGTTGGCGCATAAGGTAGGAATCCCGATGCCGAGATTGACATAATACCCGTCCTTAATTTCTTCTGCAATGCGTTTTGCGATTCCGTCTTTGTCTAACATGCCAATTTGAGAATTAGTTAATTTGAAGATTTGAAAATTATCCTTTTGATGACGATATGATCTTCGAAAGTATTTTTTGTATTACTGTTAATTTTTCTACAATAATATTTTTCTTATCCTCTCTCATTTTATTTTACGGCTGTTAATTTTCAAATTGCTACATCCTCAAATCTTCAAATTCTTTTCCTAACAGTGCGTTGTTCAATGCGTTTCTGATAATTACTCCCCTGAAATATCCTATGGACATAAATTCCCGGCACATGAATATGATCGGGATTCAATTCTCCCGGCTCCACCAGTTGTTCCACTTCCGCGATGGTAACTTTTCCAGACATTGCTACAAGCGGAGAAAAATTTCTGGAGGTCAATCTGAAAACCAAATTACCCTGCGTATCTCCTTTCCATGCTTTCACAATGGCGAAATCAGGCTCAAAGGCATATTCCATCAAGTATTCTTTTTCCGTTCCGTTGAATCTGAACTTGCGTACTTCTTTTCCAATGGCAACTTCTGTTCCCACTCCTGCTGGCGTGTAAATGGCAGGCATGCCGTATCCTGCGGCCATCAATCGGGTTGCAAGCGTTCCCTGAGGGATCAGGTCCACTTCCAGTTCTCCGCTCAGCATCTGCCGTTCGAACTCCGCGTTCTCCCCTACGTAGGAAGATATCATTTTTTTGATTTGTTTTCCGTGCAGCAGAAGTCCGAGACCGAAATCATCCACTCCTGCGTTATTGGAAATGCAGGTAAGATTTTTCACCCCAAGTTTTACAAGCGATGTGATGCTGTTCTCCGGTATCCCGCACAAACCAAAACCTCCAAGGGCGATGGTCGTACCGTCTTTTACATCGTTAACGGCTTCGTCTGAATTCTTAACGGTTTTATTCATAGAAACGACAAAGATATAAGGTATATGGTATAGAGGTATAAGCGGAGGGCTAAGGTTGAAGAAGGAGGCTTACCGCGTAAGCAAGTTGATGACGTTTTAGTCATAGGCATCAGGATATAAAATTTTATCATTTGGCGTATTTTCTTATTCGTAAATTCGTATTCCATTCAAACTCTACATACCTATGAACCCCACCGCACAAGCCGCCATAAACGCCACCAAAGACCAGATGGAGAAAGCCATCTCCCACCTTGAAGCTGAACTAATCAAAATAAGAACCGGAAGAGCGAATCCCTCCATGCTGGATGGCATCCGTGTGGATTATTACGGGAATATGACCCCGCTGAGCCAGGTGGCGAACGTGAGTTCTCCGGAGGCACGTACCCTGATGGTTCAGCCCTGGGAAAAGAACATGCTGGAGCCCATTCAAAAAGCAATACAGGCCGCAAACCTTGGTTTCAATCCCGGAAGCAATGGCACGGCAGTGATCATTAATGTTCCTGCACTAACGGAGGACCGAAGAAAAGAATTAGTAAAGAAGGCAAAATCAGAAGGCGAAAATGCAAAAGTGAGCATACGCAAAACAAGGCAAGAAGGCAATGAAGCTATAAAAAAAATAAGCAAACCCGCCCTCACGCAGGATGAAGGGAAGGAGGCAGAAGGGAAAGTGCAGATTATGACGGATGGATACATCGTCAAGGTAGACAAGTACCTGGAACAGAAGGAGAAAGAGATAATGACGGTGTGAGTCACACCCCCTTTTCGCCCCCGGCCCTAAAGGGAGAAATTATTTATTTACGACTATCTTCTTAGTCGTATTGCCGATTTTTAGGAAATAAATTCCGTTTGGTAATTCTCCACTACTAATTACGAATGAATCCGAATTGCGAATAATTTCCGGATGGATTTTCTTGCCAACCACATCAAACAGTTTTATGTCTGCGATTCGTAATCCGCTGTAATTCGTAATTCGTAAAACAGCCGAAGTGCTGAATGGATTCGGGAAAATTGAAACTGAAGCATTTAAATCCATTTCCGAAATGACATTCGTCTGCAAAAACTCATAACACCCTATATCATATCCGCTTCCCTGAGGGCGAATGTTCAGGTCAAGATCATTGATTACAGAGACAGAAACCGAGGAACTACCTGCATTTATCGCCTGAGATCCGGTAAGCAGATGGTAGTCAAAAGCTGTAGGGTTCACGAAAATGCTGGTTTGGGTTGCGGCTAATACTGAATTACTGTCATATCCCCCTGCTGCTTGCCATTGTGCAAGTGTGATAGTGGTATTATCTCCATCATTACTGAAACGGTTCGCCACAATATTATTGTTGCTGGTAAAACCGGAAAGTGAAGCCGCATCGATGGTAATGCTTCCGCGCGTGGGATGCAGATTGATGAGTATGTTGTTAAAAACAGCATTGCCGGTTGAACCATCTGCAATGTTAACGCACCAGCGGGCGTTACTGGCATTGATGATGGTGTTGTTATATACTTTATTATTCTTCGCCCCTGCTCCTCCATCAATCATATAAAGAGATATTCCGCTTGCATGATTATTATACAAGAGATTATTCATGAAAAGAGAATTCTGAACCCCATCGCAGTTAATTCCGGAGCCACCGTTGGTTCCATTCTCATAAATAATATTTCCTTCCACGCGCGCGTTAGAGATGATTCCGTCCCCGCCTAAGCTTATGTCCCCGTTCATATGGATGCCACAAGCATTATTATGATGGCTTTTATTATAGCGAATGATGGGATTATCGGCACTGTTTGAAAAATAAATTCCGTGTTCGATTTGGCTGTTGGAACATTCGTTGTATTCGATAATGATATTTTCTGCAAAACCCGTTAGGATACCCCATCGCGAATTATTATCGCAAAAATTATTTCGAACCACGCAGTTGTCCGCGAGCACTACACGGATTCCCGTGCGGGGTTGGTTGATGACCCGAAATCCATCTATCACAATCCAATCGCATCCTTCTACGTTGATGCCATCATTCGTAGTTGCGTTAGGTTGATTGATGGTTGCAGAACTTCCAAGCGCTTTGAAAACAATGGGGTTACCGGAAGTTCCGCTGGCGCTGATGTAGCATCCTGCATAAGTTCCGTTGGCTACCAGCACGCAATCTCCCGGAACAACATTATTCGCTGCGTATTGCAGGGTTACCCAAGCAAGAGGAAGTGTGAGTCCGGTGTTGCTGTTGTTCCCTGTGTTAGAAACATAATAATTGGTTGAATACACGCTGTTGGTTAAAGAAAAAAGCAACAACAGCAGAGGTAGTGGTTTTTTCATTGCATAATTAGTTTTCCGGTTGCGATGGTTTTGTTTCCGGGAATCTATTTCTTTTCAGTATACTGCTCAAACTAAACCCTTTCCCCGAACTCCGAGTAATACTTGAAGAACAAAGGTATTGTCTCAATTCCCTTGAAATAATTGAATACCCCGTAATGCTCATCGGGAGAATGGATGTTATCTGAATCCAGTCCGAATCCCATCAGTACCGACTTCACTTTTAATTCTTTTTCAAAAAGCGCAACAATTGGAATGCTTCCTCCGGAACGAACAGGAATAGATTTTTTTCCAAAGGTGTCCTGCATGGCTCTGCTTGCCGCATGGTAAGCTGCCGAATCTGTAGGAGTAACCGCAGGCTCTCCTCCGTGATGATAGGATACTTTTACTTTTACGGATTTAGGAGCTATCCTTTTAAAATGTTTGGCAAAAAGATCGGATATCTTCTGAGACTTTTGGTTAGGCACTAAGCGCATGGAAATTTTTGCATACGCTTTTGAAGGAAGTACGGTTTTTGCGCCTGCTCCGGTATACCCCCCCCATATGCCATTGAGTTCGAGCGTAGGGCGGATGGAAGTGTGCTCAATGGGAGAATATCCTTTCTCTCCTTTCAGTTCAAGCACGCCAAGATCCTGCATATATTTTTTTCTGCTGAAGGGGGCTTTCGCCATTTCCACTCTTTCTTTTTTGCTTACGATCTGCACATCTTTATAAAAACCGGGGATGGTAATCTTGCCGTTCTTGTCCTTCATGGAGGTAATCATCTCAGCAAGTATCTGAATTGGGTTTGCCACAGCGCCTCCGTAAACTCCGGAATGAAGATCGCGGTTAGGTCCCGTCACTTCCACTTCCATATAGCTCAATCCTCGAAGCCCAACATTGATGGAAGGCACATCGTTCGCCAATATGCTGGTGTCGGATATCAACACCACATCCGCTTTCAGTTTTTCCTTATTTGCTTTTACAAATATTCCAAGATTGGATGATCCCACTTCTTCTTCTCCCTCTATCATCAACTTGATATTACAAGGAAGCGTGTTGGTTTTCATCATCGTTTCAAAAGCCTTCACATGCATATACACCTGCCCTTTGTCATCGCAGGCTCCGCGGGCATAAATATTTCCATTCCTGATCACAGGATCAAAAGGCGGAGATGTCCAGAGATTGAGTGGATCGGCAGGCTGAACATCGTAATGTCCGTAAACCAGAACTGTAGGCAAAGAAGCATTGATTATTTTTTCTCCGTACACAATCGGATATCCTGCCGTTTGGCAGATTTCTACGTTATCCGCACCCGCTTCGATAAGTCTGTCCCTCACTGCATCGGCAGTTTTCAGAACATCATTTTTATATTTAGGATCCGCGCTTACGGAAGGAATGCGAAGCAAGTCTAAAAGTTCGTTCAGGAAACGTTCTTTGTTGGCTTCGATGTAGGAGTTGATTGAAGACATAGTCAATAATTTAAGTGGAGCAAATGTAAGGGAAAATTGGAAGTAGTATATTTGCCGGTCAAGAATTCAGAAGACAGGCTATGAAAGGCGTTCTCCTTGTCAATCTCGGCTCCCCCGATTCCCCGTCTGTAAAAGACGTTCGGAAATACCTGACCCAATTCCTAAACGATCCGCTTGTAATTGACATTAACCTTGTTGCACGGTTTTTTCTTGTCAATTTTTTCATTGTTCCCTTTCGTGCATCGAAATCTGCCAAATTTTATGAGCAAATATGGACAAAAGAAGGATCTCCGCTCATTACACACAGCATCAAACAGAAAGAGTTGCTTCAGAAATCCATCGGACATGATTATATTGTTGAAGTTGGAATGCGCTACCAAAATCCAAACATAAAATCTGCATTTAAAAAGCTGGTTGATCAGAAAGTGGATAGTATTGTGGCAATTCCACTCTACCCACATTGGGCATCCTCCTCCACCGAATCAAGCATCCTGGAAATAAACAAGGTTGCGAAAAAAACCGGGTTCACTAAATTAAAGATCATTGAGAAGTTTTATGATAATGAAGATTATTTGGCGGCAGCAGTTGATGTTGCTAAAAAATATATGCCCTCCCCCCTGCCCCCCTCCAGCGGGGGACAAACAGCCGAGTACGATTATTATGTGTTCAGCTATCACGGCTTGCCGGAAAGGCAGATCACAAAAATATATCCCGATCACTGCGAAATAAACGATAAATGCTGCTCCGTGATCTCAGAAAAAAATAAATACTGTTACCGTGCTGCCTGTTACCATACAACACGGGAACTCGTAAAGCGCTTATCCATTCTGGAAGGAAAATATATTTCTTCGTTTCAATCCCGCCTGGACGACAAGTGGCTGAAACCCTATAGTGATAAGGTGATAGAACAGTTAGCAAAGGAAGGAAAGAAAAAAGTGCTGGTCTTCTCCCCTGCATTTGTATCGGACTGCCTGGAAACTATTTACGAAATAGGAACGGAGTATGAGCGCCTCTTCAAACAAAATGGGGGAGAGGAACTGCAATTAATAGAAAGCCTGAATGAAAATCCGAAATGGATCGAGGCGTTGAGAAAAATGGTAATCAGTGAACAGTAATCGGTGATCGATGATCGATGATCGATGATCGGTTTTTACTGATAATCAAACACCGGTAACTTCTCGTTATTGCGTGTACGCAGAACGGATGAACACTTTTTTGCTCACTGCATTGCTGCCGCTGTACACCTTCACTACATACATGGCCGAAGCAATGTTGCTGACGAAAAGTTTGAGGTGATTGCTTCCGGCAGGAACGGTTTTAGTTTCGTTCATTAGATTTTGTCCAAGTACATCATACAGTTCGAAAACATATTTTCCTTCAGCAGCCGCATCAATATTGACCGAAATCCCTCCTTCGCTTCCGAAAATAAATATGTCATCGTTGGAACAGCCGTTCATAGTCATCTGAGCGGATATTATGAAACTGGAGTTAAAATCTGTTTCGCGAATACGGTAGTAAGAAACTCCCGGAATCGGATCCTCATCAACGAACGAATAATTTTTAATGGCGCTGCTTTGCCCGGCCGCAAGCACATTGGCAATATCTGTAAAATTTGTACCGTCATAGGATCTTTCTACGGTGAAGTAATCCGAGTTTTGCTCCGATGCAGTACTCCATTTTACAGTAACATCTCCCTTGTTACATTCTGCGGAAACATCCAGCCAGGTTACGGGCAGAGGAGCTACATCTGTAACTAATATGAAGGGGGTGAATTCCGTTAATCCTGCAGCAACCGCAGTATACGTTGCAGCGCCTTGGTTACCGCTTTGAGCGGTTGGTGTTTTTGTTCCACCGGCTCCTCCTTTCCCATCGTTCCAAAGGGAACCTGTCCAGTGCTGGGCGGCAAGAAGTCCTGTAGGTGATACCGTCATAGTGTTTTCAGCTCCGCGATAAGAAAATGTTACATCAGCGGTGGTGGCAGCATTAACGTCAATATCCCACCATCTGTCAATGACCGAGCCTACAGATCCATCTGTTGCATTAATATTCATTTGTGTAACAGGGGCAACTGTTGTTGTACCAAGACCGGGAAGACCATCGCTGATACCCGCCCAAGGAGTATTATTGCTTGCAGAGGGCCAGGTTGAAATGGCCACTACAGTTCCCGTTCCTGCCGTTTCTTTAAATGTAACTGGAAGATACCCCGTAGCTACCGTAGCGGTAGTGGTTCCCAGTGGAACTAAGTAAGAAGGGGTGCCGGTAGCTGTAATGCCTCGCCAAACCACGTAATTATACTGATGTTCGGAAACTATCCAACTAAGGCTGCCGCTTGCCGGGCACGCCCCTGCAGGCCCCGCTCCGCAAGCGTTGCAACAACTGATGCCGAGAACCGATGCATTATCAAGAACCAGACAGATAGGAGTGGATTGTGTTCCATTGCTCATTCTCATGTACACAGCTGTGTTAGTGCCAATTACAATACGAGCTTGTGCGCTCACAACATTTTGCTCTGACAAACTCATCATCAAAACAAAAAGCGGGTAAAAGATGCAACGTAACTTTAGTTTCATGGGTGAAAATTTAGTACATCCCAATCATTGAACAAATATAGTATTCTATACGTATCTATCTATGAATTGGTTGCCCTTTTCGACAAGTTGGGCTATTTCTTGGACGAACGCCCTTGTTTTATAGCTCAAATTTACTTCAAAATAAACTATTTTTGCCTCAATCCCCAAAAACTCAGGATAAATTTAGTTTTGCGTTATGAGAGAGTTTATTTCATTCCAGATATATGATGTTGCTCTATTCAAAAAACAGCTGTTAAAATGGTGTGCTCATTTTCCCAAATACTGTGTTTTAGACAGCAACCTGTGGAGCGGAAGCGATAACGAGTTAATGGCTGCTGCCGGATCTGTGAATGAAATAACTCCTGAGAATAATTCCTTTGAGGAACTGAAGAAATTTCATGCGGCAAAAAAAGACTGGCTGTTCGGGTACCTATCCTACGACCTGAAGAACGAAACGGAAAATTTAAGCTCCGGAAATTTTGATGGGATTGGTTTTCCGCAGATGCATTTTTTTCAGCCGGAGTATATTTTTATTCTGCGGGGGGACAAATTGGAGATACAGTATTTAAGTGAATTATCATCTGAAAAGGAAGTCGAAAATATCTTTAATGAAATAGACAGAATACAGAATACAGCATACAGAAGCCCCCACCGGTCATCCGTTAAAAGCAGCCTATCAAAAATGGAGTATCTCCATGCCGTCAATAAAATAAAACACCACATCCGTCTGGGCGATGTTTACGAAATGAACTACTGTATGGAGTTCTTTGCCGAAGAGGCGGTAATAGATCCGGCACAGGTTTTTCTGAAACTGAGCGAGGCTTCACAGTCCCCCTTTTCGGCTTTTTACCGGAGCGATGATAAATACCTGATGTGCGCCAGCCCTGAAAGGTTTTTGAAAAAAGAAGGAAACAAAATCATTTCCCAGCCTATCAAAGGCACCGCTAAAAGAGGCAGAACGGATTCGGAAGATAATGAAATTAAAAGCCTGCTTGGACAAAATGAAAAAGAAAAAAGCGAAAATGTAATGATCGTTGACCTGGTCAGAAATGACCTTTCAAAGTCCTGCAACAACGTAACCGTTGATGAGCTTTTTGGTGTTTATACTTTTAAACAATGGCACCAGATGATATCAACCGTAAGCGGCACCCTGCGCGAGGGGGTAGATTTTACAGAGGTGATCAAAAATTCTTTCCCTATGGGATCCATGACCGGTGCGCCCAAAGTGCGCGCCATGGAACTGATAGAACAATATGAAAAAACAAAACGAGGGTTGTATGCAGGATCGGTGGGATACCTAAGCCCACCTCACCCCCAACCCCTCTCCAAAGGAGAGGAGAGTGAAAACAGCCAGGTGAATTTTGACTTCAACGTAGTAATCCGAAGCATCCTTTATAACCAAAGCACAAAATATTTATCCTTTCAGGCAGGGAGCGCCATCACTGCAAATTCCGTTCCTGAACAGGAATATGAAGAATGTTTGCTGAAAGCAAAGGGAATGTTTGAAGCGCTGAGTATTTCTGCGAAACCGTTATCTGTTAATAGTTATTCGTCAATAGAAACGACTCCATAGGAAGTGGCTTCAGCACCTAATAACAATTAACCGTTAACGACTAACTTTACATCCATGCTTGATCAATTTCTCGGTTTTATTGAAAAAGAGCAACTCTTTAAAAAGGATCAGAAGGCGCTTTTGACAGTAAGCGGAGGTGTGGATTCCATTGTCATGTGCGATCTCTTCCACAAGGCCGGGCTTTCCTTCGGCATAGCGCATTGCAATTTCAAGCTAAGGGGAAAAGAATCGGATGATGACAAAAAATTTGTTTCTGAACTGGCTGATAAATACAAAGTTCCGTTCTCGTGGAAATCTTTTAGTACAAAGCCGTATGCTGAAAAGAAAAAAGTATCCATTCAGATGGCCGCCCGTGAACTTCGGTATGAATGGTTGAAAAGGCTCGCAAAGGATAAAAAATACGACTTTATCGCAACCGCGCATCACTTAGACGATTCCATTGAAACTTTTTTCATCAATATCCTGCGCGGAACAGGCATTGCGGGCTTGCAGGGAGTTCCTGTAAAGCAGGGCATCATCATCCGCCCGCTGCTTTTCGCCAATAAAAAAAGGATCCTCGAATATGCCGAATCGGAAAAACTTGCCTGGCGTGAGGACAGCAGCAACCTCACGGATAAATATCTGCGAAATAACATCCGCCATCATCTCATTCCCTCTTTGAAAAAACTGAATACAGGATTTGAAAAAACAATTACTAAAGAGCTGTCCTATTTCAAAGATGCTGCCGAAATATTCAAAAAATTTATTGAGGAAAAGAGAAGGGAGATCGTTGTTGAAGAAGGAAAAAACATCTTGCTGAATATCAAAAAGCTGAAAGACAGCGGGCATGCCGAGACCCTGCTTCACGAACTGCTCCGCGCTTACGATTTTACGCCAGAAACCACCGAACTGATAGCAAAAAGAATGTACACTTCTGCAGGTAAAAAATTTCTCTCCCCAACGTACCGCCTGATAAAAGACCGGAATTTTTTGATTCTTTCCCCCCACGGAGGTGTTGACAATGGAAAAGCCGGCTTTATAAAAAAAAATCAGGATGAATTCAAAAGCGCGAATTTACATTTGAAAATTGGGGTTCTTCAGGGAGGACTTGCCCGAGTAAAAGACAAAAAAAACTCCGTGGCATATTTTGATCACGATACCGTCTCCTTTCCCTTGAAAATCAGAAAATGGAAACACGGAGATTCGTTTCACCCCTTAGGTATGACCGGAAGAAAAAAGCTCAGCGACTTTTTTATAGATAATAAGTTGCCGTTAAGCGATAAAGGGGATATCTATGTGCTGGAATCGGATGGAAATATCATTTGGGTTATAAATCACCGTATTGATGACAATTATAAGGTGCTTCCGGATACGAAAAATATCCTGCATATCTCCATCCTTGCATAGTAATTCCGCGAGTTTCATTAAGTTCAACGAAGTAATCTTTCATTCCGTCTTTGATTTTGTGCGATTCGTCTAAATACTTGAAAGTATTTGAAACAAAAATTAATTATCTGCGTTATAAGTGGAAACTAAACAAACTGACATGGCACAAACATCTACTGCGGTGATTTCCCCCGTACAAAAAGAAGAAGTACCCCGCCTGAATTTCCCGAGTGAGGAAGTGCTGGCTGACGCTGAAGCATCTGAAAACAGGCGCAAAATGCTGGAACAGGCAGTGGTGCTTGGAAACACGTACAAGGGAAAAACGAAGATCGTTTTTGAGGACAGCGAAGGCATTAAACAGATAGAAACACATATCTGGGGGATTACAGATAAACGCGTAATATTAAAACAGGGAATTGTTATTCCTATACACAGAATTCACGAGGTAAAACTCTGAATTCGATATTTAAAAAATATTGTCGGAGGTGCCATTTACTCCCTTTAGGGCGGGGTATGCGCTTTCTATTCCACCTGGCTCAGCCTTAACATATTCGTTCTGCCTTTTTCCACCAAAGGCATACTTGCTGTATTTATCACGAGGTCATCCGGTTTAAGCAGTCCCTCGCGCTTCAAATAGTTTTTCAGGTCTTCCATGGTCTTATCCGTACTCTCGTACTGGTCGTAATAAAATCCGCGTACACCCCACACGAGGTTCAGTGTGGTAAGCAATGTGTTGTTATCCGTGAAAACAAAAATGTTTGCACGGGGCCTGTGGCTGGATATCCGGAAAGCAGTGTATCCCGAATTTGTCATGGTTATGATTGCCGAAACATGGGCCTGGCGCGCCATCACGCAGGCATTGTAACAGATAGAATCGGAAATAAAGGTCTGCGTTTTAAGAGAGGGCGAATGCTCCCTGAAATAAATGCGTTCTTCCTGCTCCACCCTGGATACAATTTTGTGTATGCGCTGTATCACTTCCACCGGGTATTTGCCTACCGAAGTTTCCGCGCTGAGCATCACGGCATCGGCTCCGTCCATCACCGCATTGGCCACATCGTTCACCTCCGCCCGCGTTGGAGAGAAGTTTTCAATCATGCTTTCCATCATCTGTGTGGCAATGATCACGGGTCTCGATGCATTGATGCATTTTTCCACCAGCATCTTCTGAATCATAGGCACCTGTTCCATGGGGAGTTCTACGCCCAGATCCCCGCGGGCCACCATGATGCCATCCGCCAGATCAATGATATTGTCTATCTCTTTCAGGGCCTCCGGTTTTTCAATTTTGGCTATCACGCGGGCATGCTTCTTTTTTTCTTTGATCCTTTTTTTCAGGTCTACCACATCGGTTACCGAGCGGACAAAAGAAAGCCCGATCCATTCTACATTATTTTCAAGCGCAAAATCCAGGTCCTGATGGTCCTTTTCTGTTAAACAAGGAAGAGAGATTTGTGTATTGGGTAAGTTCACGCCTTTATTCGATGAAAGCAAGCCTCCCTGAATGATCTTCGCTTTTACAAGGTCCTTTTTATTGGTGCTTATGATCTCCAGTAAAAACTTACCGTCATTGATGAGAATGATCTCTCCGGGCGAAACATCAGTCGGAAAATGTTTATAGTTGATGTACAATTTTGATTCGTCCCCTATACATTCCTTGCTTGAAAAGGAGATGGTCTTACCCGCAACAAGTTTCACCGAATTATTTTTCACTTTCCCGATGCGTATCTTGGGTCCCTGCAGGTCCGCGAGTATCCCAATGTTCTCTTTTAATTTTTTGTTGAGCGACCGGATCGAGAGGATAATTTTCTTTATTTCCTCATACGATCCATGCGAAAAATTAATGCGGAAGATATCCACTCCCTCTTTGACCATCTTCTCTAAAATTTTCTCCGAAGCGGAGGCAGGTCCGACAGTAGCGATGATCTTTGTCTTATTGTGTTTAATCATTTCGTTAAAATTCATCAGAATACGAAATTTTCTTTTGACTTTATTTTTTTAGGGTCTATTTCAAAGGCTGTTTGAACAAAGGTAACTTCTTTAATTTTTTTGAGAATAGACGCTTTTTCAGAATAAGGCATTCCTCCCTGCACCATCAACAAATAATCTGCCTGTTTAAATTCGGATACTAAAATCTTATTTTCAACTTTATTAACGATAACACGATAATCCGTAAACATTTCCTCGTCACGATAGGCAAAAACAGGAAATCTTACAGCTATTGTTTGATTTTTCTCTATCAGTTCCATATCCCGGTTTTTTGCAAACATTGCTTTGAGCTGATTGTTGAGGGCGAAACACAAACGGAATGATTTTTCAGGGCAGCTGATCCCGAAAAGAAAAAAATTGTAATCGTTTTCTATTAATAATTTTTTTCTTGCCATTGGTTCCCGTATTTGTCATTCCGGGTTTAGTACCCTAATTTTTCCCGCACACGCTTCAAAACCGGTCGTGCAACTTTCCGAGCCTTTTCCGCACCCTGCAATAGCTTTTTCTCCAACTCGCTTTTTTCGATCATGTATGAATTATATGCCGCGCGTTCCTTCTTGAATTTGTTCAGAATAAGCTCAAACAATGCCGTCTTGGCCTGCCCGTAACCAAACCCGCCTTTGAGATATTTTCCCTGCATTTCTTTTGTGTCTTCCCCGTTCGCAAGGAGCTGATATAATCTGAATGCATTGCATGTATCGGGATTTTTAGGCTTATCAAGCGGGGTGCTGTCAGTAACAATACCCATCACCACTTTTTTTAATTCATTTTCGGGAAGAAATATATTTATGTAATTATGGTACGACTTGCTCATCTTCTGCCCGTCTGTTCCCGGGATGATCATCACGCGCTCATCGATCATCGGTTCGGGCAATACAAAAGTTTCTCCGTATTTATTATTGAATGTGTGCGCCATATCGCGGGTCATTTCCAAATGTTGCTGCTGGTCTTTTCCTACAGGGACAAAATTTGCATCGTACAAAATAATGTCAGATGCCATCAGCACCGGGTAAGTGAAAAGTCCCGCGTTCACGTCAGCCAATCTTCCGGACTTATCCTTGAAAGAATGTGCATTGGCGAGCATGGGGTAAGGCGTGAAGCAGGAAAGATACCAGGCAAGTTCGCAAACCTCTGTTACATCGCTCTGACGGTAAAAAGTATTTTTCTCCGTATCAAACCCGAAGGCCAGCCATGCCGCTGCTGTTGCATACGTATTGTTTCTGAGTGTATCTGCGTCTTTTATTGTTGTAAGCGAATGCAGATCCGCAATAAAGCAAAAAGAATCGTTTTCCTTTTTTTTAGAAAGTTCTATAGCAGGCATGATCGCCCCTAAAATATTTCCCAAGTGCGGAACACCTGTGCTTTGTATGCCTGTTAGTATACGAGCCATATTACCACCCCTCTCTATCTCTCCCCAAAGGGGAGAGTAAATATTACTACAGCACCCCTACTTCCCTCCCTCGGGGGAGAGACAGGGAGGGGTGATTATTTCATCCCATGTCCTTCTCTCCATATCTGATTGAACGACTTCGGTGCCACCTTGGGTAATTCGCGTCTATTACCCCATGATTTTTTGAAAAACCGGCTGATTATAAAATTTTTCAGTTTGGCTCCGCCTTTCTCCATGGCGCTCCGCTTCATCATTGCTTTCTTCCAGAAGATCCATGTCAGGTTTTCCGCAGAAGTGGAAAGTTTTTCTTTTACAGCATCTCTCCGGTTGTATAAAAGCAAGTTATGCAGGTCTATTTTCACCGGACAAACCTCCGTGCATCTTCCGCAGAGCGAAGAGGAATAGCTAAGGTGTTTGTACTCTTTCATTCCCCATAATTGAGGCGTAAGTACAGCGCCAATGGGGCCGCTGTAGGGAGACGCATACGAATGCCCTCCCACTCCATTGTAAATTGGGCAAGCATTCAGGCAGGCTCCGCAGCGAATACATTGCAGTGACCGGTGCTGCTCCGGCTGTTCAAGCACATTGGTTCTGCCATTGTCGAGGAGAACCACATACATTTCTTCGGGACCGTCCGTTTCTCCAGCCTGCCTTGGGCCGGTGAGAATGGAATTGTAAACCGTAACATTCTGCCCGGTTCCGTATGTGGCGAGTAAAGACCAGAACAATTCCATGTCATTCAGTGATGGAATTATTTTTTCAATGCCTACAATAGCAATATGCACTTTTGGAAATGCCATGGATAGCCAGGCGTTACCTTCGTTTTCTGTCAGGGCTACGCCTCCGATATCGGCAATAAGAAAATTTCCTCCGGTGATACCGGCTTCTGCCGCAACATATTTCTCCCGTAAAAATTTTCGCACCCAGGCGGTAATCTGCTGAGGGGTATAATCAAGAGGTGTTCCTTTTTCTTCGTGAAAGGTTTTTGCTACATCTTCCTTCGAGAGATGCATGGCGGGAGTTACAATATGATAAGGGGTTTCTTTTCTCATCTGAACGATAAATTCTCCGAGATCCGTTTCCAGCGATTCCATTCCTTCTTTCTCGAGCGCATCGTTGATGTGAATTTCTTCGGTGACCATGGATTTTGACTTCACCACGGTTTTGGTATGGAAGCGTCTCAGCACTTTAATAATTTCCTCCTGCGCTTCTTTGGCATCGCGGGCCCAGATCACTTTTCCTCCCCGCTTGATGAAATTGGCTTCAAATTCTATCAGGTACTTGTCGAGATTTTCGATCGCCTTGGTTTTGAGAGCAGCCGCGCGTTCGCGGGCAAGTTCCAGATTAGCGTACTGTTTTTTTCCCTCAACAACTTTTTTATCGTACTGCCCTATATTGAACGAAAGCTTCCTGCGGTGCTCGGGGTCGAACACTTTTTTTTCCGCATCAATTAAAAACTTTTCGGCTATTGTACTCATCGGATGGTTACTGTTTAACAACTCGTGTTACGAATATAACGAATCGCAGCAGGGACTTGCACCCTATGGTAAAAGAAACATGGATGGCGCACAATAAAAAAAACTCTGACGAAATCGCCAGAGTTTTTTATTTATTTAATGAAAGTCATGCGATTATTTCACCACTGAAATTTTGTTTGTCATCTTGTAATCCCCCGCAGAAATAGTATAGGAATATATTCCTGAAGAAATCTCAGATATATCAAGTTTAAAACTGTGTTTCCCTGCTGATTGCATTCCCTGATTGAGTTCAGATAATTTTTTTCCGGCAACATCATACATGGAAAATTCCACATTGGATGATTCTTTCAATTCATAATTAATCAGCGTATGATCCTTTGCAGGATTAGGCATGGCAGAAAGTGAAAGCATATTTGAATTCTGTTCATTCACACCTGAAGCAAAATCAACAACCGGATAAACCCCAATAGCAACATCTAATTGCCATGTGCTGTTGGTTCCGTCATTAAATGAATGCCAGCTGTTATCGCTCCATTGTTCGTAGGTATGTGTTGCTGCATCCGGAAAATTTCCATGGCGAGAACTATACAGCCCTGCAGAATCTCCACTTGCATAAGTGAAAGACATTCCTGCCCAGAAAGTCTGGTTGGTAGGAATTGCGAGAGGCGGAGTAAATGTGGCTGAAACATTATAAATGCCTTGTACTCCTTGCGGACCAAAAATGAGTTTGGAAGCCATAACAGAAGTATCAATGGATGATATTGAAAAAGGAGTAGCTGTTCCAAGAACCGTTCCGGGCACACCCGCATTATCCGCCCAAATGGTTGGTGTAAACATCGCAGTTCCTGCGCCCTGAACTTTTGCTCCAAACCAAAGCAGAATACCATTGATATTGCCTCCGGAAATAACTCCATAGTTAGCATCAAATTTCTGGCATTTGGCAATATCTCCATACTCATTTTGACCGGCTACAAAACCTTTACTGGAGGTATAAGTAACAGCGGAGTCAACTGATGGAAGCGGAGCAATCCTGTCCCAGTGGTCAACTAAAGTGTCAATCACTCCCATCGGCTGAACAAGCGATTGATTTTGTGATATTGCCTGAATAGCTGCAACATCCATTGTCTTTGCTTTGGCAATTCTTTCTTGGGCAAAACCGCAAACAGAAATAAAACCAACAGCAATAATTAATAAGTAAAGTTTTTTCATGATTGATTTGTTTTTAGCCCGAAGAAAATATTTCCCATCGGGTTTAATTTGTGTTTGATTTTTTTATTCTGCGAATATATACCTTTTATTATACTATGCGCGGGATAAATTTATACACATGCACAATATGGTACAGATAACAGATAAACACAGATTTTCAGATAAACAGCCATCTCTAATCTGTAAATCTGCAAAAAATCTGTTATCTGTACAACCTGTAGAATGTACTATTTTACCC
>SCSP01000105.1 GCA_004297845.1 Bacteroidota bacterium
GTGGAGCAGGCGCCTGTAGATCTTTGCAATGGCATTGATCAGCCGGGACCTGTTCATGCAGATAGCGCAAGGCTGGGAGTTCAAATCTCCCCCGGGGGACAACTTTAAAAACTTTAGAAAACAACCTAATTTCGATTGGCAACCATAAAGAGCATGCAACATCCGATCCCATCTCGAACTCGGTAATTAAGATGCTCGTTGTGCTGCTTTGTACTGCGCGTGAGCACGGGAAATGCAGTTAGTTGCCGATCACACTTATCCTTTTCTAGAACCTCGCTTTTTATCCCAATTCAACTAATATAACGAATATAATAATGGAAAACCTTTGATTTAATATAATATTTATGACCAAACTGACTTCTACAAATCCAGCAAAAAATTATGAGTTTCTTGGAGAGGTAGACATCTCCTCGGATACAGAAATCAAAGAAAAAGTCGCATTAGCGAATGAAGCAAGGCTAATGTGGAAAGAGGTTAGTTTGCAAAAGAGGATTGAACTGCTAAAGCCCATTTGTGAAGAATTCGAATCAAGAAAAAGGGAAATTGCTGAGTTGATAACAAAAGAAATGGGAAAACCCGTAAACGAAAGTACACAAGAGGCTAGCAATTCTGTTTCTGAATTCAAGTGGTTCATGGAAAACATTGGATCTGCCTTGGCTGACGAAACTACGCATGAAGACGATAATTCGGTGCATAAAATCGTGTATGAACCGTTTGGAACAGTAGCTGTTATTTCTCCCTGGAATTTCCCACTTGGCGTGGCTCTCTGGGGCATTATTCCTAATCTTCTTGTCGGAAACACCGTTGTTTTCAAAATTTCCGAAGAATGTCCGCTTATTGGTAAGCTCATTGAAGATATTATGACATCACATGGCCTTCCGAAAGGCGTATTCGCAGAAGTTTATGGTGCTGGTGATGTTGGCCAAAAACTTGCTGAAAGCAAAATCAATTTAATTTGGTTCACGGGAAGCACAAAAGTCGGGAAATTGCTCTATAAAATCGCTGCAGACAAATTTATAAAAACAGTCCTTGAAATGGGCGGTTCGAGCCCTTGTATTGTATTCGATGATGTTGATATTCCTGCATTTGCCCAAGCAATATATCCAGAAAGATTTGGCAATTGCGGACAAGTATGCGATTCCATCAAAAGGCTCATTGTTCACGAGTCAATTTTTAATCGGGTCGTTGAACAATTGAAAGAAGTAATCGAAACAAAAATTGTAGGAGATCCACTTGATAAGAATACTGATCTTGGAAGTTTAGTGGCAAAAAGACAACTAACACTGATTCAAGAACAAGTTGATGATGCATTGAGAAAAGGAGCAAAAATAATAACAGGTGGAAAAACTCCTGAGAATCTAAATGGGGCTTTTTACGAACCCACATTATTAACAGATATCACAAAAAATATGCGAGTATGGACAGAAGAAGTTTTTGGACCAGTACTCCCTATCCTTCCCTTTAAGACAGAGGAAGAAGCTATTGAGATGGCAAATGATACGCCATATGGACTTGGGGGTAGAATTTTCACAAAAGACCCTGAACAAGCCAAAAGAGTAGCCTCAAGAATTGAGGCCGGAACTGTCGAAATCAATCGAGTTAGTCGGTGGTTGCCATGTAATCCTTTTGGGGGATATAAACAATCAGGAATGGGAAGAGAGATGGGGGCTGCTGG
>SCSP01000106.1 GCA_004297845.1 Bacteroidota bacterium
TGCAAATGCAGGGCATATAGGATGTTCATTAAGTTGTATAGATCTGTTAATTGCTTTATTCGGAATGAAAAAAGAAAATGAAAGAATAATTTTTTCTAAAGGGCATGCGGCAGCTGCGTTGTATATCATGTTAAACTCTTTGGGGGAAATAGACGATAATGAATTGAAAACATTTTATAAAAACGGAACCAGGTTGTCTGCTCACCCCTCCGCAAATTCATTTAAAAATATTCCTTTTGCTTTAGGATCATTAGGACATGGCTTGCCCATTGGATGCGGTATTGCTTCGGCAAATAAATTATTAAAGAATGACGAGTATGTATATGTTTTGATGTCTGACGGAGAAACTAACGAGGGTACTACATGGGAGGCAGCGCACTTTGCAGTTTCTAAGAAATTAGATAATTTAATTGCGATCATTGATAAGAACAGTTTGCAGGGCTTTGGCTATACAAAAGATATTTTGGGAGATACCTCTCATATAGATAAGTGGAAAAGCATCGGCTTTGAGGTTTTGGAAGAAGATGGACATAATGTTGAAAGCATCATATCCGGTATACAAAAACTAAAAACCAAGAACTCGAAACCGAAGCTGATAATAGCAAATACTGTAAAAGGCAAAGGCGTTGATTACATGGAACATAAAATGGAATGGCATTATCTGCCCATGAATGATGAAATGTATAATAAAGCCCTGCTTTCTTTAGAAAAAAATTACAATGCGTAAGGAATTTTCAGCCATACTTGAGCAAACGGTTGCCGTAAACAAAAAAACAGTATTTATTACCGGGGACCTGGGGTACAATGCCCTGGAGAAATTACAGTCTATTGCCGGCAATCATTTTATAAACGCAGGCGTAGCTGAGCAAAATATGGTGGGTGTGGCAGCAGGGTTAGCCTATAAGGGGTTTGAGGTCTTTACATACAGTATCGCTCCTTTTGCAGTTTACCGATGTCTGGAGCAAATAAAACTAGATGTTTGTATTCATAATTTGCCCGTGTACATTGTAGGGAATGGAGGTGGTTATGGTTACGGAATTATGGGAGCTACACATCATGCCATAGAAGACATCGCCTGTTTGAGTCCCATGCCTAATATGACCTGCTGGATCCCCGCCTTTCAGGAAGATGTTGCCTTTTGCTTAAGCCAAATAACAACATACAAAAAACCGGCCTACCTGCGATTAGGAACGGGCATCCCCTATCCTGCACCGGTTACAATCTCCATGATAAATAAGGTTGTAACCTCCGCAATCCCTGAGATCACACTTATTTGTCTTGGTCCGATAGTTCACAACGCTCTTCAGGCTATTTCTGAAAATAAAAATATCGATCTCTTCACTGTGTTGGCCGTTCCGATTTTAGAATTAAGCGATGGGCTGGTAAAAAGCATAGAGAAAACAAAAAAAGTGATAGTAATTGAAGAACATGTTGAGCGCGGAGGACTGGGAGAACATATATTATCAATGATGGCAAAAAAGAACATTCACATCACTGGATTTACAGGACTATATGCCAAAGGGTATCCGAATAAACTGTACGGCAATCAGGCTTTTCACCAAAAAGAAAGCGGCTTGAATCCGGAAAACATAAAAACTGAATTAACCAAATTATTGAAAATATAAAATGGAAGGAATCAAGGAGAAAATACAGCAATTAGAAGGACCCGTTTTTATTTTTGGAGCCAGCGGATTTATAGGGGCTAATTTACTCGATACAATTTTAAAATACCGCTCGGATTGCTATGCTATAACCCACAATCCCCGCTCCGACTGGCGATTGAGATTATTGGATGTTCGGGCTGAGAATATTTTGCATTGTGATATAAACTACAGGAAGTCAGTTGAATCCATATTTAAAATATATCAGCCCAAAACAATATTCAACCTTTCAGCATATGGAGCCTACAGCAAACAGGATAATACCAGTTTGATCTACGAAACCAACATTATCGGAACTGTTAATATTTTAGAGCATTGTAAAAATATCAAAGCATACGTTCATGCCGGCAGCAGTTCGGAATACGGACTGAACAGCGCCAATCCAAAAGAAGATGACAGCCTGGTGCCCAACAGTCATTATTCTGTCTCGAAAGTAGCTGCAGGGTATCTGCTATCTTACTTTGCCAGAGAACATCATGTGCCCTGCCTCAATTTAAGATTGTATTCCATTTATGGTCCCTGGGAGGAGCCGGATAGGTTGATGCCAAAACTTATTGAACAGGCATTACAAGGATCATATCCTCCTCTGGTCAATCCCGACACTACACGTGATTTTGTGTATATTGATGATTGCGTGGAAGCCTTTTTGGACGCAGCCAATAATGTCTCAAAGGAAAATTCAGGACAGTCTATCAACATAGGCAGCGGGCAAAAAACAACACTTAAAGAGTTGACCTCAGCTTGCAGGCAATTATTCAAGATTGAAAATGAGCCTGTTTGGGGCGGAATGGCAAACAGGAATTGGGATACATCGGAATGGTATGGAAATTACGATAAAGCAAACCGGCTGATCAATTGGAAACCCAGAACTTCATTAAATGAGGGGCTTTTGAAATTTGCTGCTTGGCAAAAGGCAATAAATTACATCAATAAAGTATTGCCTGCATTTAATGCTCCAAAAAAACTGGCAAAGATAAGTCCGGTGATCGCTTGCTATAAAGACGCCCAGTCAATACCTATTCTCTACGATCGGTTAATTGCTACATTTAATAAGATAGGCTGTAATTACGAGATTATTTTTGTGAATGATGATTCACCCGATAACACAGAAAAAGTGTTACAGGACATCTGCGACAATGACCTGGATGTAATATCAATTAAGCATAGTCGTAATTTTGGCTCTCAGGCCGCATTTGTAAGCGGAATGGAAATAGCAACAGGAGATGCGGTTGTTCTTATGGATGGCGATGGGCAGGATCCTCCAGAATTAATAACCCGGTTTTTTGAGCAGTGGCAAAATGGGTACGAAGTAGTATATGGCAGACGGGTTAAAAGAGAAGCTTCTTTTTTTATGAATTTTGCTTATAAGTCATTTTACAGGATCTTTCACAAAATGTCGAGCATAAACATCCCACAGGATGCCGGTGATTTCTCTCTGATAGATAAAAAAGTAGTGGAACAAATTGTAGCGTTGCCGGAAAAAGAACAGTTTTTAAGGGGACTGCGTGCTTGGGTTGGATTTAAGCAAACAGGTGTTAACTATGAAAGACCTGAGAGAATGTTCGGAGTAAGCACAAATAATCTGCGCAAAAATATCTGGTGGGCGAAAAAAGGAATTTTTTCTTTTAGCTATCTGCCCCTGGAAATAATGAGCTATGCGGGATTATTCTTAACGATCATCTCCTTTTTAACAATCCTTCTTCAGGGAATAGCCAAGATGATGTACCCCGATATCCCTCACGGAGTATCTACCGTCATTGTATTGGTATTGTTTTTCGGTGGAGTTCAACTGCTTGCCATAGCAGTTATCGGTGAGTATTTATCAAAGGTACTGGATGAAGCAAAGGCACGTCCTAAATTTATCCGGGATAAGGTAATTATCCGGGGCAGAACCATTGATACAAACAGCGAATTAAAAAACATACTGAAGTAAGAACGAGAATGATACAAGATATGAATGAGGGATTTAAGCCCATAAAAAACGAACCACCCACAAGTTTCAGAGGGAAAATAAAATTTTTCGGCAGAATGTTGCTGGACCTGCAGATCCTTACAATTTACAATGACATAAAAAAAGAATTACCGCAATTCAGCGGAATGATTTTGGATGTTGGCTGCGGCCAAAGTCCGTACAGATATTTACTCAAATCAGGAACTGAATACAAAGGAATTGATGTTGCAGAAGCGTCAAGTTTTAATTATGAAAATAAAGATATTATACCTTTTGACGGCACGAACATTCCTTTTGATGACAACACCTTTGATGGATTAATTTGCACCGAGGTATTGGAACATGTTTACGATCACCAGGCGTTGGTAAACGAAATACACAGAGTATGCAAGAGAGGTGCAAAAGGTATTATTACAGTTCCGTTTTCTGCCAGGTACCACTACATTCCCTATGATTACTTCAGATATACCCCAAGTGCGTTAGAGAAAATATTTTCTGATTTTTCCAGCGTAGAGATAACACCGAGAGGAACGGATATATTGTCCATCTGCTCTAAGATCATTGTCCTGTTCGCCAGAAACCTCATTCCAAACAGTTTAACAAAAATAATTTTCTTCCCGTTTTGGCTGTTGCTGTTGCCGGTTTTAGGAATAACCGTATTTACTGCTCATATAACCAGAATATTTAATTTAGGAACCGATCACGATCCTCTCGGGTACACCATAAAAATCGTAAAGTAATGATTGGCATAAAAGACGAGCGGGGGTTTAACCAGATATTTGAAAGTACTCCTGCGGCCATCCTTCGCAAAGAAAGGCGGTGTGATTATATGATCAGCAAGATGGATATGTCCGTCCTTACACCTGATACGTATATTCTGGAGATCGGATGCGGTACCGGAGAAGCGATTAAATATATTTCAGAAAAAACAGGAGCAAATAGCCTTGGAATTGACTTCTCCAATAAATTTATTGACTTAGCCAATCAGAGATACAAAAATAAAAAATTACATTTTGAAGTAGCGGATTTCAATGATCCTCTGACTTTCAAAGGCGCAATGTCTTACGGCAAATTCGATTATGTGATTGGCAATGGAATACTGCATCACTTATATTATACTATTGATAATTCCTTGCTTAACCTTCATAAACTTCTCAAGTCCAACGGAAAGATCATTTTTATAGAGCCTAATGTTTATAATCCATATGTAGCCCTGATCTTTAATATCCCGTATTTCCGGAAAAAAGCATTTTTAGAACCTGCCGAAATGGCATTTTCATCCAGATTCATTCAAGCTAAATTAAGGCAGGCAAAGTTCTCAGCGTACCGAACAGAAATAAAAGATTTTCTGTTGCCAAATATTCCAAATAACCTGATCAATTTTACAATTAAGTTAGGGAACATACTCGAACATACTCCATTAACTTATTTTGCCCAATCGGTTTTTATAACAGCAGTAAAATAATTACGCAATGGAACCCAAACAAAATGTAACTGAGTTTAACAGCGATGTCTTGGACAACGGAGGCTATTTATACACCAACAACGCCCCCTACTCTGCCATTGTAGCCAATAAACGCATTGACGACAAGATATCCGATATGATCCAGGGCATTGTCTCCATCAAGACCATTGTTGATATCGGCTGCGGTGACGGCAGTTCAACAAACGAGTTAAAAGGAAGGTTCAATGAAATTGAGTTTACCGGATTTGACCCGGCTTCCCAGGCGATTGAATTGGCTAAAACAAAATATACAAAATGTAAATTCTTTGTTGGAAATATCCTGGACCCATCAACATTTCCACAACAGAAATTTGACCTGGCCGTAATGCGGGGGATACTCCATCACCTTCCTACCCAGCAAGCGGCTATACAAAACAGTGCCGCCTTAAGTAAGAGACTCTTGATCATAGAGCCAAATGGCAATAATCCCATCCTGAAGTGGATTGAAAAAAAATCAGAATATCATATTAAGCACGAGGAACAGTCGTTCACCTCAAAATTTCTGAAGGAGATATGTATAAAAAGCAATTTTGAAATTAGAGAAATGGATTTCATTGGTTTCGTCCCTTTCTTCTTCCCTGCTTTTCCGGCAAAGGCGATTCATTTTTTTCAGCCTCTGCTTGAAAACATTCCGTTCATGGGAAAATATTTTGGAGCTCAGATTGCAATTCTTGCGGAGAAAAAATAAGTTCATCTGCCCATGCTCTGCAGCACAGCCGAATATTCTCGCAGATAGTTTTCTTTAGAAAATTTTTTACCTGAAATTTCAATATTCCTTTTTCTCTCCTCCAATGAAATGGCTGAAAGAGAGAATTCATCATCTATTGAGCTTAGAACCCGTCCGCAATCATGTGCCTTGACAAAGTCCGAATAATCCCCTATGCCGGAAGAAATAATAATTTTTAATCCCGCAGCAAGGTACTCGGCAAATTTAACAGGCGAGGCAACTGAATTGGTCACTGAATTATTTCGGATCAATAAGCCATAATCGCAGCAGGACAGAATATCCGGCATCTTTCCTGCTTTAACCCATTTAATAGTTACCTTACGGGGAAAAGCCTTTGCAACAGTCATTTTTTCCGGTACTTCTCTGATTAATAACAGAACTTTAGCATTTGTATCCGTTTGTAATTTACGAGTCAGAAAATCATCCACAAGTCCCAGTGACTGCCATTCGGAAGAAGATCCGGCATAGACGTAGACTACATCTGTCTCCGAATATCCCAACAATGCCCTTTTTGTTTCTACTACTTTAACTTCAGGAGGTGTATTATAATTCGATAACTTTAACGTGCAGGGGATCACTACGTGTGCTTCACCGGAATAACCGAATTTCAACTTCCAATACTCGACCAGTTTAGCGGATACCGCGATCCGGAAGTCAGAATTGACCAGAGCATTTTTTTCAATTGAAAATATCTCATTGTTAATTGCAGGTGAGTTTGCAACATCATACTCATGGAATTCACTGTCATAGGCTCCTCTCGCGTCAAAACAAACACGCTGAACCCTGCCCGCTTTCTTCAAACTGAGTGCCAGCGATGCAGCGAAAGGTCCCCGTGCAATGACACTCTGCTTTCCCAAGAAAACAAAAAGCAAAAAAAGCAAAAATTTATTCCATCTCCAGTTCTGCGGACCGGGAAACATCGGCAGTATTATTGCTGAAGGAAATTCATTTCTGATCTTTGCTCTGTTCGCAGAAAAACCCCTTAAGGACAGCAGCGCCACCAGGCGTATATTTGCTTCACATCTCTTGTTCAGGAAATTACAGACATCCACCACCTGGCTTGAGAAGATGCCTGAAGGAGCGTCATTGCAGGTAAGATAGATCATTCCTTGAAAATATTCAGTAGAATGTTTACGATACGTTCTGTGGCTTTACCATCCCACAGGGGAGGAATTCCTCCTTTTTTAAATTTGCCCTCTTCAATTTTTTTGATCTTATTTCCAATTTCTTCAACAGAGAAGGGTATCAGCACGTTGCTGCCTATTGATATGGTGGAAGGCCTTTCGGTATTTTGCCTCAAAGTCAGACATGGAACACGCAAAAAAGTACTTTCTTCTTGAATGCCTCCACTATCTGTGATAATAAACTTACACTCTTTAATTAGTTTTTGAAATGAAAAATAATCAAGCGGCTCTGAAAGAATGAGACCTTCTATTCCGGCTATAGTTCCATTCAGACCAAAATCATTCAGATTCTTAATTGTCCTTGGGTGCACCGGAAATACAACTTTATACTTTTTTGATACCATCCTAAGCAATTCTATCAATGCAAGGAGACCTTCCTTCGAATCTACGGTGGCAGGCCTGTGCATGGTCATTAAAACAAATTGCTTTTCTTCAATCTTCAGTTTATTCAACACATCGGAGGCATCAATTTCGGCCTGAAAAGCAACTATCGTATCGATCATTGTATTGCCAACAAAAAATATCTTCTCAAGAGATTTTCCTTCCTTGATCAGGTTATCTATGCCACTTTGCTCCGTCACAAAAAAATAATCTGCAATATCATCTGTAATAATGCGGTTAAGCTCTTCAGGCATTGACTGATCAAAACTCCTCAATCCGCTTTCCAGATGCGCCAGTTTTATATTCATCGCGGCAACGGCCAAAGCAGCGGCTGCGGTAGAATTCACATCTCCTACTGCAATGACCAGATCGGGGCTATGTTCCTTAAAAGTCCTTTCCAGTGCGATTTTCATGTTAGCTATTTGAGTATCCCTGTTCCCGCCTTCCATCCCAAGGAATACATCCGGAACAAAACCGAACTGCTGAAAAAACACTTTAGACATTTTATCATCAAAATGCTGCCCGGTGTGCACTATCTTTAATTCAAATTTATCCGCATGTTCCTTTAATAGCCTGGGGAACTGAGATATTTTAATGAAATTAGGCCGGGTCCCAACAACAATCAGTATTTTATTTTTTCGCTTATTCATCTTATTTCGTTTCCAAAAATTACAACAAAATTAACTCTTTACCTTGCCTATAATCTTTTCAGCGCTATTGAATCCAAACAAAAAAAATAACAACCTATAGAAAAAGGATGTTTTGCTGGCAGCTGTCAGAGGGAATTTTTCAGGCAAATGAACCTTGTATAGTTCCTGAGCCTTAGCCGGATCAAATTTGTACAACAGATGTAAGGTGTGAAATAATATTTTGAAATGCTCCCTCTCTATTGCCTTGGTAAACATCTTGTTTGCTTTTAAATATTGAGCGATCGATAGCCTTATATCAATAAACCGTGTCGGGTTTCCTGCGCGGTCATTTGTGGAGATCGAACCGATTGTTCTGCAGTTTACGAGCGTAAGCGGAGACCTGTCATAAATAACCACAGCCTTATTTTTCAGAAGCCGGAACATAATATCTGTTTCCTGTGAACTTTTTGCACTTTCAGTCCATCCATTGATGCTGTCTAACGTACTTTTTTTCCAGAGATTTGAGCAGGTAGAACCAAGCGAGCCTTTGATCAGATCCATCCAGACATTTTCTGTAAACGGTTCCGGATGGGTTGTTTTACCATTCAAATTTGAAATATAATTTCCTGCTATAAAATCAGGCTTGGAATTTGCGGAGGATACAAGAGTTGCCTGGTGTTCAATTTTTTCGGGAAGAAGGGAATCGTCAGAATCCAAAAACTGGATATACTCCCCTTGAGCAATATGCAATCCTCGGTTCCTTGAAAATGCAGCTCCTTTATTTTCTTTGTTACTTTGAAGGATGATTTTTGAATATTTTTGAGCGTAGGACTGAAGAATTTCATACGTGCCGTCTGTAGAACAGTCGTCAATACAGATGATCTCGATGTTCTTATAAGTTTGACTTAATACAGACTCAACACAGGAGACAATGTATTGCTCTGTATTATAAGAGGGTATAATGACACTGACTTTCATATTTATGCTGCCTAACCTATTTCTCTAAAATAATAAACTTATGTCCTGAATATTCATCCAAACAAACTTCCTTTGTTCTGAGGTCGAAAGCCTCCTGACTAAAATTCTTACTGGACATTAAAACATGAATATCATTTTTAAGGAGATAACTCTTCAATTCAGTCCTATAATCATCCGAAGATTTTTTTTTATAAAAAGGAGTTAGGCTGTTAAAGCCATAGACTCTCTCATAAAATCTGCTGTTTTTCAAATTCAAATCATGCAGTAATTCAGGGGCAGTAAGCGCAACCAGAAAAAAATCTGACCTGGCATAGGCAAGGTAATTTCCCAATTGGTAATCCAGCGAACGCCTATGACCAATTGATAGTTCAGACAAGTCAATCTTATCTATAATAAAAC
>SCSP01000107.1 GCA_004297845.1 Bacteroidota bacterium
GATTTTTCATTTACAATCGTAATGCCGGCATCTGTTCCCATCCAGATGTTGCCGGGAGTGGCTTCTGCAAGGGTATACACATAATCATCTCCCAACCCGTTATCTGTATTGTATTTCACCAGATTTTTTCCGTCATATTTAAACGCTCCGGATCCGTACGTCCCTATCCAGATATTTTTTTCGGAATCGCTGATGATAGAAGTGATGCGCTCCTTCCCCGTCAGACCGAAGGGGGAAAATTTATCGTTCTTATGCAACGTGATTCTGCCGTTGGAATGCCCAATCCACAAGGTGCTGTCGGGAGATAAAAAAAGTGCAGTAACTGCATTTTCAGCCAGCCCGTCCTTTTGCAAAAAGAGCTTGCGGGAAATTCCATTATAACTTACCAGGCCGCTTTCGGTTCCTATCCACATACTGTGGCTGTGATCCTGTGTGATTGCCTGGATTTTTACTTCCTTTTTCCCGGAAATTAACGAATGAGTACGAAGGTTTTGTTGTGCAACGGAAATGTTAATTCCGCCAATCAGGGAAAGGAAAATGCAATAAAAAAGAAAGACACCTGATTTTTGGGGAATACAAATACGGGGCATGAAAAAAGAATATACAGATGACAGCGCCTTAACCTGGTATCATAATGATCTTTATATCAACATTAACTATTTTAGCCATTGAAAGAGAATTCATCTTGGATACTTTTATCCCATGTTCTTCCACAGGAATCTTGATCTTTGACTCAATGGTAATCTGGCCTCCTTTAACGGTTATCTGAGTATCAATGATCCGTTCTTTTTCCACGCCATGAAGCAGAAACATGCCCTTTCCCCTAACCGAATAAGTTCCCGGAACAGTAAGGTCAATATCCTCAATAATTTTCCCCTTAAAACCCGTTTCAGGGTATTTAGCGCCTTCAACAAATTTTTCACAATAATGTTTTTTCTGTGCAGGGTTCAAAAATCCCTCAAAAGAACAGGCCGGTAGTCTGAATTCAAATGTGCGTTTGGCCACATCTAATGTACCTGTCAGCTTATCAGACATTCCCTTTATCTTGCCAAAACTTGCAGCCGAAAGAAATGATACGCTCGAACTCTGCAGGGTATAGATGCCCGGAGATGGCGGGGAAAATGAAAGGCAGGCAATAGTCAAAGCGATAAGGGAATACAGGTTCTTGACCATGACAGGCAAATAAACGCGCTAAAGTTAAAAAAAAATTCGTCCTGTCCTTATGGAATCTTTATAATCTTGCATCCAATGACATATTTCAATGATTGCCGCTTCATGTTATATCTTAAATCGCTTAAAAACAAAAAAATGAAAAAGATATTCCTGTCCGCCTGCTTGTTCCCATCGCTTATCGCTGTCGCGATAATTTTCAACTATCTTCCCTCTGCTCCAAAGGCATTTGCGCCCCAGACCACCACCCTCCTCACTTTCCCCAAAGGAAACGCCTATGAAAAAGAATGGAAGAAAGTTGATTCTCTGACTAACAAAGGACTCACTGCATCCGCATTAAAAGTAGTGGAAGGAATTTATGCCAAAGCAAAAACCGATAGCAATGCTCCGCAGATTGTGAAGGCGGTGATTCACCGCATCAAGCTGGAATCGTACATGGAAGAATATTCCGTGCAGAAAAGCATTGATAAACTTAACGAAGAAATAAAAGATTCAAAATACCCGCTCAGGCCTGTGCTGCATTCCATGCTGGCGGAAATGTACTGGATTTATTACCAGAACAACCGGTGGAAATTCCATAACCGGACGCAGACAATAAATTTCAAAATGGATGACATCAACACATGGGATTTGAAAACCATTGTGGACCAGACCATGAAACACCATCAGGCGTCTTTGGAAGATGCGGATCCTCTCAAACGAACTCCACTTAATATATATGATGATATTCTTACGCACGATGATTATCATTTAAAGGACAAGCCTGCGCCTCATCGCAGCCTCCGCGCATCGCTTTATGATTTCCTCGCACACCGTGCGGTGGACTTTTATATCCATGAAGAACCCGATATCATAAAACCTGCTTACAAGTTCGAGATCAACTCCGAAAGTTATTTCTGGAATTATAATGATTTCGCAAAATTAAAAATAGAGAACAAGGATTCCCTCTCGTTGAAATTTTACGGAATAAAACTTCTGCAGGATTTGATTTCCTTTCACAGCAACGATGCAAACCCGGAAGCGCTGATTGATGCGGATCTGAAACGGCTGAAGTTTGTTAAAAACAAATCCGTCATTGAAATAAAAGACAGTTTGTATCTGCAGGCATTGCAAAATCTTGAAAAGAAATTTTTTTCCAATCCCGCCTCTGCCGAAGTTTCGTATGAAATTGCACAGGAACATTATTCGCGCGGAAACAAATATGCTCCGCTCGCAGGAGATGAAAATAAGTGGGAGAAAAAAACCGCCCTTCAGATTTGCGAGGATGCCATCAAAAGATTTCCTGAATCTTTTGGCGCCATGAACTGCAACCATCTTGTCGCGAATATCAAAGCAAAGGCTCTTAATTTTAATATAGAAGAGGGAAATCTTCCGAACAAACCTTTCCGCGCGCTGGTTCGGTATGAAAATCTAAGCAAAATTTATTTGCGCATTATCCGGGAAAGCACGGACAGATTCACAAAAGACCGGGAAAACCTTTACGGAGAAAAACTCATTGATAAATTCCTGAAACAAGCAGTGGTGAAAGAATGGAGTCTGGATCTGCCGACCGATGGCGACTATCAGTCGCATTCAGCCGAGATAAAAATTCCGGATCTGCCTTTGGGGCATTACGTAATGATTGCCGGATCGGATAAATCATTCAGTTATGAGGGGAACGGAGTTGCTTACGGAAATTTTTTCGTTACAAATCTCAGTTACATACAGCGCGGAAAGGAAGAAGGCGGTTATGATTTCACGGTTTTTCACAGGGAAAACGGAAGTCCGCTCAAAGGCGTGAGCGCGCAACTCTGGCATCAGAATTACAATTACATTTCCCGGAAATACGAATACAAAAAAGGAAACAGTTTCTCAACGGATGAGAACGGAGCATTCCATCTTCCGCCTTCGGAGGGCAGCGGATATAACAATTATTACATGGAGTTCATATATAAAACTCCCTCTTCTGCAGGAGCGGGCGGGGGGGAGATCGACCGGCTTTATTCCGGAAACGGATATAACCTCTACAAATATCACCGCGATCCCAAAAAATTCACTCCATACGCTTATATGTTCACCGACCGCGCCATCTATCGCCCGGGACAAACCATTTACTTCAAAGGCATCATGATAGAGAGCGATGGAGAAACTCAGCGCATTCTGGCGAACAGAACGGAAAATATAATTCTTTATGATGTAAATTATCAGGAAGTTGCCAAAGTGGGCTTAACTACAAATGAATACGGAAGTTTCAACGGAACATTTGTTCTGCCTCAGAATTTGCTGAACGGAAAAATGCACCTGGGAAATACGTATGGGTACGCCTATATTTCAGTGGAAGACTACAAGCGTCCGAAATTTGAAGTTACTGCTCCACCGATAAAAGGGGTTTATAAACTTAACGGAAATGTCGAACTGAAAGGCAAAGCGCAATCCTACGCGGGTGCGAACATCAGCGGAGCGGAGGTGAAATACCGCGTGGTGCGCAATGCAACCTTTCCGTATTACTGGTGTTGGTGGAGAGGATATCAGCCATCTTCTTCCCAGATGGAAATCACAAACGGAATTACAACAACGAATGACACAGGAGGTTTCGCCATTAATTTCAAAGCAATCCCCGATCCGAGCATTTCAAAAAAATATTCTCCGCTTTACACCTACACAATTTATTCAGATGTGACCGACATAACCGGTGAAGCGCACAGCAATCAAACCTCCGTTTCGGTGGGTTACAACGCCATGAAGATGGATGTGAATATTTCAGGAAATGTTTCAAAAGATTCTGTCCCGAAGTTCAACATTAACACAACCAACCTGAACGGGGAATTTGAACCCGCGAAAGTGAATGTAAAGATCTGGAAACAAAAAGAACCGGATAGATTGTTCAGAAAGAGATTGTGGGAGCAAGCCGACAAGCATCTGATGACAAAAGAAGAATACTATTCCAATTTCCCGAATGATTTATATGCCGATGAAGACGATTATTCTAAATGGGAAAACGGGACGCAGGTTTTCATAGGGGATTTTAACACCGGCAAAGACAAAGATGAACTTGCGTTCACTGCCATTGCGAACTGGCAAACGGGCGCTTATGTCATGGAAGCAATCGCGAAAGATAAATTCGGAGAGGAAGTGAAGGACGTGAAATACTTCACCGTGTATTCTTCCAGCGCAACTACAATCCCGACAAATAATTATGACTGGTTTACTGCGCTGAAATCGGATGGAGAACCCGGAGCAAAAGCCGCTTTTCTTATCGGAACTAAGGCTGCTGACACAAAAGTTTTGTTTGAGACAGAGCATAAAAATGAAATTGTGAAAAAAGAATGGATCACACTGAATGCTGAACAAAAGAAAATAGAAATCCCTATCGAAGAAAAACACAGAGGCAACTTTGCGTATCATCTGGTGTTCGTTAAGCACGGAAGGGCCTATTCGCATGATGTCACCGTTACAGTTCCTTACACGAATAAAGAATTAGACATTCAGTTTGAAACTTTCCGAAGCAAATTAATTCCTGGACAGAAAGAAGAATGGAAAGTAAAAATAAGAAGCAAGAAAGGCGATAAGATTGCTTCTGAAATGCTCGCGACCATGTACGATGCTTCGCTGGATGCGTTTCGCCCCAACAACTGGTATTTCAACATTTACAATTCGTATTATGCCCAGCGATCCTGGGAAACGTACGATGTGGCAAAAAATAATAGTTCCCAGATTTATGCGAGATACTGGAATGTTCACCCCGATCTTCTTATTAAATATTACGATCACCTGAACTGGTTTGGATATTACAATTACGGATATGCAGACAACTATAAGCACTACCCGAATGATGAATCTGTTTCAGATTATTCTTTCGCGAATCCGAACAGCGACACCGGAATAAGAAATGAGCAAGGAACAAGGGTCCCGATTAGAGAGAGCCAAACCAGGAAAAAATCAAAAGAGCAACAAAATGATCTTCTTCCCGGAACTTCAGCTGAAAGCAAAGCAGGAGGAAGGGATTACATGGCGGGGATGGAAAAGGCAGAGAATAGCGGGCAAACTTCCGGGCAAATCACCGCGCGGAAAAATTTAGCGGAGACCGCTTTCTTCTTTCCATCGCTGATGACCGATGAGAGCGGGAACGTGATT
>SCSP01000108.1 GCA_004297845.1 Bacteroidota bacterium
CATTATTCACATCCACCGGTGTTGGAGAGGTTGAAAAAATTAAATGCCTGATAAAGATTTTTTTACATTTACTGCATGAATAAAGATAAGGAAGATAAGTTAACTGATACTCTTATTGATATTGGTTTAACAATGAATAAACTTCTAAACGAAGTAAAAGAATTGCGCGGAGATGTTCAGCAGATTCAGAAACGGCAGGCGCAAACTAATTATGCTCTTGGAGAAATGCGACTCAGTTATATGAAGTTGGACAAAAGTTTTAATAAATATGCGGAATCGAATAGTAGCATTGTGAAGCACCACGAGATCCGCATTACACATCTTGAAGAAAAAACTCCGGGCGGTGCTTATATTGCAAGTGAACCTGCTGTTCAGTATAAAAAGAAAAAAAGAAAGTAAATTTTTTTATACATTTTTTTCGAAATACATTCAATCAAACAGTAACTATTTCCTCCTCAAAACCTTTTCCACCGCCTCTACCACATTCGGTGTATCAATCCCGTACTTTTTCATCAATTCCTCAGGCTTACCGCTTTCTCCAAAGGAGTCGTTCACAGCAACCATTTCAATGGGGGATGGAAATTCTTTAGAAAGTAATTGAGCGATGCTGTCACCCAGGCCTCCGTTGCGCTGATGTTCTTCTGCGGTAACCACGCATTTTGTCTTTTTAACGGAAGTAAGGATTGCTTTTTCATCCAATGGCTTGATAGTATGAATATTTATCAGCTCGCAGGAAATTCCTTTTGCTTCAAGAATTTCGCAGGCTTCAATGGCTTTCCAAACCAAATGTCCGGTTGCAAAGATGGAAACGTCTTTTCCTTCGTTCAATAATTGCGCCTTACCTATCTCAAATGGAGTGGCGGAGTCAGTAAAATTCGGCACTGCCGGTCTGCCGAATCGTAAATAGGCCGGGCCATGGTGTTTTTCAAGAGCGATGGTGGCTGCCTTTGTTTGGTTATAATCGCATGGAACAATCACTGTCATGTGCGGAAGCATTTTCATCAGGCCAATGTCCTCGAGTATCTGGTGAGTTGCACCGTCTTCTCCCAATGTTAAGCCGGCATGCGATGCGCATATTTTTACGTTCTTGCCTGAATAAGCAACCGATTGGCGTATCTGGTCATACACTCTTCCGGTGGAAAAGTTAGCGAATGTTCCGGTGAAAGGGATTTTTCCTCCAATGGTCAGCCCTGCAGCAGCGCTGATCATATTTGCTTCAGCTACTCCGCACTGAAAAAACCGATCCGGAAATGCTTTTTCAAAGGCATCCATCTTCAGTGAGCCGGTGAGGTCTGCACAAAGGCCTACCACATTGGGATTTTTTCTGCCCAGTTCCAATAGGCCTGCTCCGAAGCCTGATCTTGTGTCTTTTTTTTCTGTGTAGGTAAATTTTTTCATAGGTTATATTAATTTATTTACTGAAGTTTTACCTGCGTATTTCCTCCCGATGTAACAGCAAATTTTCTTTCCATTGAATATACAGTTCCTTTTGCGTTCAGTGGCCGGTAAACAATCCTGTATTTTCCGGGTTGAAGTGTCAGCCCCTCATTTAAAGCATTGGTGTTGAGATTGCAAACCCATACAAGTAAATTTTTGTCTTCCAGGTAAATACTGGCAGGGCCGACTGTGGCTTTGTAGAACGAAACTGATCCTGCAGGGGGAATTTCAATGGTGGTGGTTTTGCTTTGGTTAATCTCCACCTCTTTAAATTTTATCCGGGGGAGAGATAAAACTTCCATGTCGTATTTCCCAACAATGAATTTATCATAAG
>SCSP01000109.1 GCA_004297845.1 Bacteroidota bacterium
TTCCGATCTATTGTTTTTACATTTCCGTTGTTATCGTATTTATATTCTTCCACTAAATCACCTACGGAATTGTATGCTTGGGTTTCTATAACATTTCCATGCTCATTATATTTGCATGTAGTTCTGGCTTCAAAATAACCTAATGAATTATAGATTTTATTTTCTATAACATTTCCATGCTCGTCTAAAATTTTGATTTCATATGATTCGCAGTTATACATGAAATTAAAATAAGGAAAATCAAAAATTCTGGAAGGTGTATCATCCTCTCCATCTGAGTCCGCAACCATAGCTGCTTGCATTTCTTCTTGAACTCTATCATTTTCCAATATTTCATCAATTGTTTCAGCTTCTTTTTCATAGGCATTTCCACCTTCATCAAAAACAAAAGGTGAATCATTCATTCTATCATCCATGGACTCCGAACCTTCATGGTCATCACTTCTTATTATATTCTGATTTGAGAGGATTCCACCTTCCATATTATATAGCCGAATTTCTTTACCTACCAAGGTATCAACAAGATCTTCAATTTCTATCTCTGCCTTATCTATGCGAGCAGCATGTGCTAATTTTCCAACATTCTCGAGTAACTTATTTGTACGCTCTGTGGACTCAACTCGCTTCCCCGTTTTTAAGTTCACCACGAATTTTTCACTCACATAGTCAATAGGCCTGTATTCATGCCCTTTCGGAGCAAGTCCTCCACCAAAATCGGAGCTATTCTTGTACCCTATCAAATTGAGACTAGCTTTAAGTTTAAATTTTGAATTTGCAACAACTATCTTCAATTGTAGACTACGGTCATTCCAGTTGGGCTGTCCTTTGCTAAGTTCAATCTTGGCTTCTTTAATAATTGCTTTTTGTTCAGCTGTATCGAGCGCATTCTTCAATTTCTTAATATATTTTTTCTGACTGGCAACAAGTTGTACAATTTCTTCACGCGTCAGCGAACGAGAACCGCCTTTAAATGTTTTATTTGCACGAGAAGTGCCATTTGTCTCCTGCTTATTTCGATCAGCAAGTGTCTCTTGCAGAAGTTCGCAGTCCCTTTCTGCTTTGGAAAGTATTTCTTCCCATCTGGGCGAACACCTAATTTTACTTTTTACAACTTTAATTTTCATTTTCAAAAAACATCTTATTTGCGAACAGGTATAACTTCATGCGAACGCAGAAGCGGAAATCTAACCTTAATAATTCCTCTTGTTTCGAAGTTATTATTTTCAAGTTCGTACTGCTTATCCTTTATTTCCGGTTTATTCCCTAACATCATAATGTGAATATATGCCTTAATGCTTCTGAATGAATAATCGATGGGCAAAAAGTGAGCATCTATCTTAATTTGCATTATTCTTTCATCCTCTTCATCACAAGCAGCAGGGTACGAGACTATATAATTATTGGGCAATAATAAAATAAAATCAAGGTCATTGGGCGATTCATTATTCGGATCAATAAAACTACCGCCAATTAATAAATCTACATTTTCTAAATTAAAAACCGCATTTCTATCTTTAACAAACTCACACAGCAAATTAAAAAGACTAATTCTTATTTCATTGGTCACATATGATTTTTTAAATTCAAAATATGAAAAATTGGTAATTTTAGGAATTAGTAATTTATTAATTGATATAGGGAAATTCTCCGAATTATTATGATTTAACCAACACAAAAATCTGTATTCTGGATGTGTTATTAAGCTAGGTGGAGTAGATTTTTTATTTATCAAAAATCTATACTCTTCTTTAAATTGATTTTTATTATTGTTTTCAGGACAATAATAATTCGAAAGATTTGTAACTGTTTTTTGTAACTCGTTATTATCCATCGTTGGGCTAAAAGGGGTATTTAAAGATAAACATACTCCTGCACCCACACGCCCGTTGAGCGAAGCTTGTTAAGAGAATCAGTTGGGCAAAGGCTGAACCTTTGTCCTTCTATCCTTCCAGCTTAAACTGGCTTTTTATTCATAAAATACCTCGCAGTTCTACTGCGGGGTGGCTGTTGGTTGTTTGTATTGGCTGTTCTGTCGCATTGTGGTCGGCTTTTTCAGCCGATGTTTTTCCGTAATACCCCGTATGCTTGCATCGGGGATAGGCAAAACAAACTTTGCGACTTTATTAAATTTCCCTGCTATTGTTAAGGAATGTTAATGCCCCCAATATTCCTTTTCCACCTTCGTTTTAGGTAAAACCACAATACTTAAAAACATGTCAGGCAATTTGGATGATTTCCTCCGCCAGGAAGGGGAGAGGAAGCAAAAGGATGAGGCAGCGCAGCGCACGGAGATGAGTGACCATAGTCGGTTCAGGTACGCTTTCAGGGATGCGCTCAAGGATATTATTCACCCAACCATGATGGATAAGATGGAAGCCTTGAGGCAGAACGGGCATTTCGGGAAAAAGGTGCGGGAAAAAGTAAGGATGGAATATCTTTATGAGAGGTATCTCATTATTGCAACCGGCATACCTATGCAGGCGGAAATATGGGTAATAGCCAACCATCGCCTGCACAAGGTTTGTATGGTCACCGAGTTTTTCAGCCTCGCAGAGGGTTCAGGCAACAGGACCTCCTTTAAAAGATCGGAGACGCAGCATCAGCTAAGCGAGGTAACACCCATATTTCTGGATACCCTGGTGGTAAATCTGATTAGGGAACTGCTGGCTTCCGGCTAGTTTTTGTCAGTTCCAATATCCCCTTTTTCAGTTGCCATCACGCAACCGTTACACACTAGCACGCAGTCTTTCCATGCGATCACGCAATCTTCCGGTCTGATCACTGGATCTTCCGGGCACTGCGCCATTGCCCATTCATTCCTAACGAAGGCCCACTAAATAGGGAGGTATTCTTATTCATTGCATACGTCTGCGTGTTGGTGTAACACGGGACTCTCTTCGTGTTGTACGCCTTCGTGATGGTGTAGCGGGATTAGGGTTTTGGTGATTTTTTTAGGGTAACCAGCAAAATGCTTTTATATTTGTTTACCAATAAGGCTTCGTCCTTTTGAATCAGGGTCAACCCAAATCCCCTCCAATTTTTCCCTATATTTGTTATGCCCGCCCGGCCTCATGGCCGTTCGGACGGGAAAATATTTAACCTTTAGCATCGTTTTTGATATAAAGCATATTATGAAAAGGACGGTTCTTATCTCAATACTCATTACTCAATACTCACTACTGAGTTTGGCTTCGTCTATACTTATTCCCATGGACGATTCCCAGAAGAACCACCTCAAGGCTTACGGCATCACTTATTGGATATTGAACCAGGGCGGCACAGCGCAGTGGCTCTTGAATTACAAAGGGGGAAGTTTCATGTTCGCCTACTCGGCTGCGTTTGAAAAAGAATGTACCATCCGCGGAGTAACATTTCAAACCATTGCTGATGTGCAGGCAAATTCAATTCTTGCCGAGATCGCCAGCCCCGAAGCAAACATGGATGCGGTGAAACTGGAAAAAGCTCCCAAGGTTGCCGTGTATTCTCCAAAAACAAAACAACCCTGGGATGATGCGGTTACACTTGTACTTAAATATGCGGAAATACCTTATGATTTGGTATATGACGAAGAAGTGATAAACAATAAATTGGTTACTTACGATTGGCTGCACCTTCACCATGAAGATTTCACTGGGCAGTACGGTCGCTTTTGGGCAAGTTTCAAAGGTGCTGCATGGTACCAGAATGAAGTGAAAGAGGCGGAAAGCATAGCACAAAAACTGGGTTTCAAAAAAGTTTCAGAGCTAAAGCTGGCAGTTGCAAAAAACATCCGCGACTTTGTAACAGGCGGTGGATTTTTGTTTGCCATGTGTTCCGCTACCGATTCATACGATATAGCACTGGCAGCAGAGGGGGTTGACATTGTTGAAAGCATGTTCGATGGCGATGGCGCTGATCCGGGTATGCAGAAGAAAATAGATTATTCAAAAGGATTTGCTTTCAGAAACTATACTTTAAATGCCGATCCGTATAAATACGAGTTCGCAAATATTGATACCTATTGGTCGCCAACACGCCAATCGGGAACCGTGAATGAAAGCAACGATCTTTTTACTTTGTTCGAATTCTCAGCAAAATGGGATCCTGTTCCAACCATGCTCTGCCAGAATCACGAACGTGTGATCAAGGGTTTCTGGGGACAAACAGTCGCTTTTGATAAAACCTATGTGAAGCCCGATGTGCTCGTCATGGGCGAAGCAAAACAGTTCAACGAAGTTCGCTACTGTCACGGAAATTTTGGAAAAGGTTTCTGGACTTTTTACGCAGGACACGATCCCGAAGACTATCAGCACCAGGTGCAAGACCCGCCTACAGATCTGTCGCTGCATCCCAATTCTTCTGGGTATCGTTTGATTTTGAATAACGTCCTCTTTCCCGCAGCAAAAAAGAAAAAACAGAAAACGTGAGGGGCTGTTTCTCCCCCTTGTAAAGGGGGTGTCACGCGCTTCGCGTGACGGGGGATTTGGTTGTTACCCTCTCCTGTTTTTAGGAGAGGGTCGACCCGCTTGCGGGTCGGGGCGAGGTCCTGCCCTGGCCCTCTCCATGGAGGGCAGAGCGGGGAGAGAGGTGGCTCAATCAAAAAACATCCACTTCACCCCAATTTTTATACTCCGGTCCGGCCCGGGCATATGAGGAGATAGAAAATAATTTGCACCCATAAACCCCGAGTTCACATGTTCTGATTTAAAGAACACTCTGGCGTGCTTTATCTTCATGTTGAAGAAAAAATCTATGAAAGGATAATTGCCAAGTTCTTTTTCGTTCTGCAAATAATATTGTCCTAGAGCGGGCATATATGCATCCGCAAAATAAGATGAGCAGTAGGTAATATCAAATCCTGCTTGCACATCCACTGCTTTCTTAAACCACTTTCCTTCATAATAAACAGAATGGTTTAACACAAATTTCGGCAGACGCAAAACATCTGCGGAAACATCCTGCCAGGTGATCTTGTTGTTGAATCCGAAATGTTTCAGATGAAAATTCTTGTGTAAATGCAAACAATAATATAAAAAGGCATCAGAACCCCTGTAAACAACAGGTGAAAACGTAGAATCGAAATAAACATAATTCACCATTCTGACGATTCCTCCCGAAATCGAAAATTTATGTTTGGGGTTGTGGAACCCAATTGAAGTACTTGCTTCTTTTGTCTTCAAAAAAGATTCCTTCCACCAAAAATGATTCGAACTATAATGATTAAAAACAAATGGAACTGTATGATAAACATTATGGTGTTCAAGCAATATTTTTTGGCCATTCTTAAATATAAATTTGAAATCACCAAATATAAAATCATCTCCTTCGTGTGTTCCCTTCAAAACATATCTTTTTCCAATGCTCCAGAAAAACCCCTTGGATTTATTTTTGTTAGCATTGCTTCCTATTTCGATGTTAACTATCTGATCAGAAAAACTGCTGTCAAGAACTCGCAAAGAATCGAAATTATATTGAACCAGTCTCCGATTTTTCTGTTGCACACCCGCATCTATTTTTATTTTTTTAAATAAAGTGATTTGGGCTTCAAACCCATGTGCGAATGCTTCTGTATGTGTAGAATCTTTCGTCTGAATACTGTCAAAAAAAACATTCTTGTAAAACCCCGTGTCAAGCAAGCTCTCCGTATAGGCAAATTCTTCATCGCTGGCATGAAAGGAATACGAGATCGAATGATCCGGACGAATGCGTTTACTGATCACCGAGTCACCCCTCATTATATTTTCTTTTTTCCCGAAGTACAAAGAGTGTTTCATGTATGCCTCTCTGTTTCGGCTTTTCGTTCTTGAGTTCTTCAGATTTATAGGCATCAGTTTTTTATTAACGTTTAAATTATCTTCAAACAAAGTATCGTATTTTATACCTCCGTTCTCATCCGATTTGATAGAACTTACCAAGGCATTTGCCAAAACCGAGTAGCGATTGTTTTTCGAACTGTAATTTGTAGAAAAGGAAATATTATTGTCCGTACAATTTTGTCGTTGGTAAAAACCCTCGCTGCGGATGCGGAGCATGTTGAGAGCAATATTCCATTGTTTAGTAATGTTTTGTGTATGAAGTAATTTGGAAAACTGTTCCTTCTTCATGCCAAATACACCAAATACTTCCGTGTAAGGTGTACGCGCTCTGTAATATTTTATCGCTTCCTTATTGTAGCCGAAAAGATCTAAATTATTGAAGCCGCTTCGAAACCCTATTTCCGTTAAAGGTTCAAAGTGGAGTTTTCGTCCAGCCAGATTAAGCGAGTAAGTAAAATTATTCGGGAAATATTTCTGAACTCCTTCAAGCAATGTATCAATGGGGTTGTAAAGCGAGCCATTCTGGCTAAAGTTTTTTTCCTGAAAATACTCTGCCAGAGGGTATTTTTCCACCAAATTTGTTGAATCCAAAACCTGACAGTAAATAACTGAATTACAACAAATTGAAACAAATATGAGTAACCTCTTCAATTCCTTTTTTATGCAAATATAGCATAGATATAAAGAACTACTCTAAATGCTGTTTTTGGAGTACTTTTAGATTTAAGGATCAGCATGAGACAAACGCTAATCGATCGCCCCTCTCCTGCTTTTTAGGAGAAGGGGAGAGGGTGATCTCTCTCCCACATAACAACCCTCAAAAATAAATGAAAATAAAATTTGTCGTATCGAAATCTTATTACCTTTGCGTCCCTTTTAAAGGGTAGTTCTTATAAAAAATATTGATTTACAAATCCTGTTTTCATAGGGAAATATAGAGAATCGGATAAAAATATATTGTGTCAACGAGCACGGTTCGTACAAGTTCGTTTCGTAGACTTTCGTTCTTTGAAAATATTGAAGGCTAAATTGAAGCAGCAAACGGCCCTTAAAGTCATGAACTTTTTGTTCAAGTCAATTAAGTGGAAGAAACAAATCTCAATTTTTTTATAAGCGCCTCTCTTCTGATCTCCATAGGAGCAATCTTTGAAAAAGGATTCGCTCCCCTCTCCTCTGGGAGAGGGGTCGGGGGTGAGGTTAAAGATTAAACTTACTACGGAGAGTTTGATCCTGGCTCAGGATGAACGCTAGCGGCAGGCTTAATACATGCAAGTCGAACGGCAGCACAGTGTAGCAATACATGGGTGGCGAGTGGCGCACGGGTGCGTAACACGTATGCAATTTGCCCATAACTGGGGGATAGCCTTCCGAAAGGAAGATTAATACCCCATAACCCAGCGAGGTGGCATCACTTTTCTGGTAAATCTCCGGAGGTTATGGATGAGCATGCGTCCGATTAGCTAGTTGGTGAGGTAACGGCTCACCAAGGCAACGATCGGTAGGGGGTCTGAGAGGATGATCCCCCACACGGGTACTGAGACACGGACCCGACTCCTACGGGAGGCAGCAGTAAGGAATATTGGACAATGGAGGCAACTCTGATCCAGCCATGCCGCGTGAAGGATGAAGGCCCTACGGGTTGTAAACTTCTTTTCTCTTAGAAAAAACTACTGGTTTCGTACCGGTACTGATTGTACAAGAGGAATAAGCATCGGCTAACTTCGTGCCAGCAGCCGCGGTAATACGAAGGATGCAAGCGTTATCCGGATTCACTGGGTTTAAAGGGTGTGCAGGTGGGGTAATAAGTCAGTGGTGAAAGCCCCCGACTCAATCGGGGAACTGCCATAGATACTGTTATTCTTGAGTGTAGTTGAGGCAGATGGAATATGACATGTAGCGGTGAAATGCTTAGATATGTCATAGAACACCGATCGCGAAGGCAGTCTGCCAAACTATTACTGACACTGAAACACGAAAGTGCGGGGATCAAACAGGATTAGATACCCTGGTAGTCCGCACCGTAAACGATGATCACTCGTTGTTGGCGATATACAGTCAGCGACTAAGCGAAAGCATTAAGTGATCCACCTGGGAAGTACGACCGCAAGGTTGAAACTCAAAGGAATTGACGGGGGCCCGCACAAGCGGAGGAGCATGTGGTTTAATTCGATGGTACGCGAGGAACCTTACCTGGGCTTGAAAGACAGTTGACCGTCTCTGAAAGGAGACTTTCGCAAGACAACTGTCTAGGTGCTGCATGGCTGTCGTCAGCTCGTGCCGTGAGGTGTCGGGTTAAGTCCCATAACGAGCGCAACCCCTATTTCTAGTTGCCATACCTTAATTGGTGGAACTCTAGAGAAACTGCCAGCGTAAGCTGTGAGGAAGGAGGGGATGACGTCAAGTCAGCACGGCCCTTACGTCCAGGGCTACACACGTGCTACAATGGCCGGTACAATGGGTCGCTACACAGCAATGTGATGCTAATCTCAAAAACCGGTCCCAGTTCGGATTGAAGTCTGCAATTCGACTTCATGAAGCTGGATTCGCTAGTAATCGGATATCAGCTACGATCCGGTGAATACGTTCCCGGGCCTTGTACACACCGCCCGTCAAGCCATGGAAGTTGGGAGTACCTGAAGTCCCCGAGCAATCGGAGCCTAGGGTAAAACCAATGACTGGGGCTAAGTCGTAACAAGGTAGCCGTACCGGAAGGTGCGGCTGGAATACCTCCTTTTTGGAGATAACTTTGTTTCGTGATAAGATTTTTCTCTTATTACAATGCCGTCTGTTGCTTCTCTTTTCCTTCAATATTTTAATTTATTATACAAGCTTTAGGGTAGCAATAACCCATAAGCTATGAGATGTACGGTTTACGATTTACGAACTATCAACTCGATAAATCCGACACTCGTCTGAAATAGTCTCGTAGCTCAGTTGGTTAGAGCGCTACACTGATAATGTAGAGGTCGGCAGTTCAACTCTGCCCGGGACTACAAAAAAAACCTGGGGGCGTAGCTCAGTTGGCTAGAGCGCCTGATTTGCATTCAGGAGGTCATCGGTTCGACCCCGTTCGCCTCCACACGGTAAAGGAAAAGTGAGTATATCGTTCTTTGTTGACATATTGTTGAATAAGCTCTCGGAGAGCAACCAGGACCAAAAGTCTGGAATAGGAATCAGTTCGACTCTGATATTCAAGCAAAATCTCGGATCCCAGATTCGTACATTCGTACAAATTCGTAATTCGTAGATGATGTTCTTTGACATATTGAAAAGAAAATACGAGAAACAAGTTGTAGAGACGCAATTTATTGCGTCTCGTGAATTAGAAAGTAAATAAGGGCGTATGGAGGATGCCTTGGCTCTTGAAGCCGATGAAGGACGTGATAGGCTGCGATAAGCCACGGGGAGGTGCCGAATAACCTGCGATCCGTGGATGTCCGAATGGGGAAACCCGGTGCGTTGAAGACGCATCATCGAAAGAAGTAAACCTGGAGAACTGAAACATCTAAGTACCCAGAGGAATATAAAACAAATCAGTGATTCCCTCAGTAGTGGCGAGCGAACGGGGAACAGCCCAAACTTCAGCGGTTACGGCCGCTGGAGGGTTATAGGACTGCAATGTGGACTATAGTTTTGAAGTGGAATCCCGCTGGAAAGCGGGAATCATAGAGGGTGATAATCCCGTACACAAATCAAAATTATTACCTAGCAGTATCCTGAGTAGCACGAAACACGTGAAATTTTGTGTGAATTTGCCGGGACCATCCGGTAAGGCTAAATACTTACAAGAGACCGATAGTGTACCAGTACCGTGAGGGAAAGGTGAAAAGAACCGCGAACAGCGGAGTGAAATAGACCTGAAACCATACGCCTACAAGCTATAGGAGTCCGGTTCAGTAGCAATACTGAATGCAGGATGACTATGTGCCTTTTGCATAATGAGCCTACGAGTTACTCCTCACTGGCAAGGTTAAGGACCCAAGGTCCGCAACCGTAGCGAAAGCAAGTCCTAACAGGGCGTCCAGTCAGTGGGGGTAGACGCGAAACCTTGTGATCTATGCATGGTCAGGATGAAGGACCGGTAACACGGTCTGGAGGTCCGAACTGATAGACGTTGAAAAGTCTCCGGATGAACTGTGCATAGGGGTGAAAGGCTAATCAAACTAGGAAATAGCTCGTACTCTCCGAAATGTTTTGAGGAACAGCCTCGAGTGTAGTGCAATAGAGGTAGAGCTACCGATAGAGTCAGGGACCTTCACCGGTTACCGAGCTCTGACGAACTCCGAATACTGTTGCATGATCACCGGGAGTGAGCCCGCGGGTGCTAAGGTCCACGGGCGAGAGGGAAACAACCCAGACCATCAGCTAAGGTCCCCAAATGTATGCTAAGTTGATTTAATGAAGTCCAATGGCACTGACAGCCAGGATGTTGGCTTGGAAGCAGCCATTCATTCAAAGAGTGCGTAACAGCTCACTGGTCGAGCCATTGGGCGCAGACAATAAACGGGCATCAAGCATACTACCGAAGCTATGGATTCTATAAGCAATTATAGAGTGGTAGGAGAGCATTCCAGTCGCTGCGAAGGTGAAGCGTGAGCTTTGCTGGAGCAACTGGAAAAGCAAATGTAGGCATAAGTAACGATAAATTCTGTGAAAAACAGAGTCGCCAATAGTCTCAGGTTTCCTGATCAATGCTAATCAGATCAGGGTTAGTCGGGTCCTAAGGTGTACCCAAACGGGGAAGCCGATGGCCAACTGGTTAATATTCCAGTACTAACGTATACTGCTATGGAGGGACGGAGAAGTGAAAGGTCTGCCTCAAAACGGAATTTGAGGTTAAAGCCCGTAGATATATCTTTGGTTGGCAAATCCGCCAGAGATGTCGAAGGTGATAGTACTACAAGGCCTCGGCTGCGTAGATAATGACCCTAATCAGGCTCCCAAGAAAATCTCCTATGCTTCAGGTATACGCTACCCGTACCGCAAACCGACACAGGTAGACAAGAAGAATATTCTAAGGCGCTCGAGTGACCCATGCTTAAGGAACTAGGCAAATTGACACTGTAACTTCGGGAGAAAGTGTCCCCTGATTAATAGTCAGGGGTTCAATGAAATGTTCCAGGCGACTGTTTATCAAAAACACAGGGCTCTGCTAAATCGATCGAAAGATGATGTATAGGGCCTGACACCTGCCCGGTGCCGGAAGGTTAAGGAGAGAAGTCAGAAGCAATTCGAAGCTTTGAACCGAAGCCCCGGTAAACGGCGGCCGTAACTATAACGGTCCTAAGGTAGCGAAATTCCTTGTCGGGTAAGTTCCGACCTGCACGAATGGTATAACGATCTGGAAACTGTCTCAAGCATGCGCTCGGTGAAATTGTAGTCTCGGTGAAGATGCCGAGTACCCGCAACGGGACGGAAAGACCCCGTGCACCTTTACTGCAACTTTGTATTGATTTCGAATAAATGATGCGTAGCATAGGTGGGAGACTTTGAAGGCCCGATTCCGGTTGGGTTTGAGTCGCCAGTGAAATACCACCCTTCGTTTCTTTGAGGTCTAACCCCTGCACAACAGGGGGACAGTGCATGGTGGGTAGTTTGACTGGGGTGGTCGCCTCCAAAAGAGTATCGGAGGCTCCCAAAGGTGTGTTCAGTACGCTTGGTAACCGTACGTAGAGTGCAATAGCATAAACACGCTTGACTGTGAGGCCTACAAGCCGAGCAGGTACGAAAGTAGGGTATAGTGATCCGGTGGTTCCGCATGGAAGGGCCATCGCTCATAGGATAAAAGGTACGCCGGGGATAACAGGCTGATCCCTCCCAAGAGCTCATATCGACGGGGGGGTTTGGCACCTCGATGTCGGCTCGTCACATCCTGGGGCTGGAGAAGGTCCCAAGGGTTAGGCTGTTCGCCTATTAAAGTGGCACGCGAGCTGGGTTCAGAACGTCGTGAGACAGTTCGGTCCCTATCTGTTGCGGGCGTAGGAGATTTGAGGGGGTCTGACTCTAGTACGAGAGGACCGAGTCGGACAGACCTCTAGTGTACCAGTTGTAGTGCCAACTGCACCGCTGGGTAGCTATGTCTGGTTGAGATAAGCGCTGAAAGCATATAAGCGCGAAGCTCGCCCCAAGATTAGATTTCCCTTAAGGAATGTGGAAGATTACCACGTTGATAGGTTACAGGTGTAAGTGTAGTAATACATTCAGCCGAGTAATACTAATTTGTCCGTGAACTTTCAGTTACAAAACTTCTTGTGCTTTCGTATTTTCTTTTCTTTTTATGTCAATGGTTTGAGATAACGAATCGTTACAGATTTACAAAAGTTCGGATGTTTCGTATTTCTGTAAATCAGTATCCATCTGTTATCTGTACCATTAAAATCTTATGGCGACTATACCGTGGGTGTTCACCTCTTCCCATTCCGAACAGAGAAGTTAAGCCCCACAGGGCCAATGGTACTGGCGTAACAGCCGGGAGAGTAGGTTGTTGCCAATTTTTCAAAAGCCCCTTCTTTAACTGGTTGGGGCTTTTGTTTTTCGCTCCATCCGGTTAAAAATTAACTTTGCACCGTTGTTTGCGACTTTTGGGAACATGAATTTCATTTTCTTACTTTCATGAGGTTTCGTTTTTCGAAAATTCCATGTTGATATCTGTAAATACTAGATTACTTCTCAAAGACAAGCTCGAAGGCATCGGATGGTTTAGCTATGAATCGTTGAGGCGAATCACGAAGAGCCACCCCGAGCATCAATTCCTTTTTTTGTTTGACCGTCCGTTTTCAGAAGAATTTATTTTTTCAGACAATATTTCACCGATCGTTATTGGTCCGCAGGCACGCCACCCCTTGCTTTGGTATTGGTGGTTTGAGCAGTCGCTCCCCAAGGTTTTACACAAACAGGATCCCGATCTCTTTCTTTCTCCTGATGGGTTTCTTCCGCTGAGCTATTCATCTCCTGCCGGGGTAAAGAAATGCAAGTTCCTTCCGGTGATCCACGACCTGAACTTTGAACATTACCCCCAGGATATTCCATTTCTGGCAAGAATCTATTTTAAAAAATATTTTCCGAAATATGCAAAAAAGGCAACTCGTATTGCCACGGTCTCCGGGTATTCAAAGAAGGATATTTCAAAGGCATATAGCATTTCTTCGGATAAAATTGATGTGGTGTATGATGGAGCGAATGAAATGTTCAAACCCAAGACCCAGCCCATCCTAAATCCTTCCCAAAGGGAAGGATTTGTAGGAGTGTATCCCTTCCCTTTGGGAAGGGTGGGGGATGAGCTTTACTTCCTCTTTGTAGGAGCGCTCTCCCCTCGCAAAAATGTGGATCGCTTACTACAGGCATTTGATGAATTCAAAAAATCTTCTTCTTCAAATGTTAAACTGGTCATTGTTGGAGAGAAAATGTTTATGACCAGCGAAATCGAAAATATTTTTGGTAAAATGAAATTCAAGAACGATGTCCTGTTTACAGGAAGATTAAAAATGAATGAGTTGAGTGAGGTTATGGCTTCTGCGATCGCCTTGGTTTTTGTTCCATACTTTGAAGGCTTTGGAATTCCCATCGTGGAAGCCATGTGCTGCGATGTTCCTGTCATCACTTCCAATGTAACGAGTATGCCCGAAGTAGCCGGAGATGCAGCGCTGTTAGTTGATCCCTTCTCTATTGATTCTATTAAAGAGGGTATGCTGAAAATTTATAATGACGAATCGCTGAGAAATCAATTGATAGTGAACGGAAGGATACAGAGACAAAAATTCTCCTGGGATAAAACAGCGGAGAAGTTGTGGGGAAGTATCGAGAAAACGATATTATGAAAAACATCATTGCGATCACAAGCATCGCTTGCGACCGTAGGTCAAGCAATCCATCAATGGCAGATTGCTTCGTCATTCCGAAGCGGAATTCCTCGCAATGACGATCTGATTATGCTCAAACCATACCTCAACAAATCCCTGATAGAAGCCGGCTGTGACGAAGCGGGCCGCGGTTGTCTTTCAGGGCCTGTGTTTGCGGCTGCGGTTATTTTACCTAAAACATTTAAGAATAAGCTGCTGAACGATTCCAAAAAACTTTCAGAAAAGATCCGCTACGAACTTCGCCCGATAATTGAAAAGGAATCCATCGCATTTGCCGTGGCGCAGGTAAGTGCAGAGGAGATAGATAAGATCAATATCCTCAATGCCTCTTTCCTGGCTATGCATCGGGCCATTGATAAACTGAAAACAATACCACAGTCCTTATTAATAGACGGAAACCGCTTCAAAAAATACAAAGACATAACCCATCATTGTATTATAGAAGGAGACGGAAAATACCTGTCTATTGCCGCAGCATCTATCCTTGCAAAAACTTACAGAGACAATTACATGGAAAAACTGCATAAAAAATTCCCGCATTATGGATGGAAGCAGAATAAGGGGTATGGAACTTTAGCTCATAGACAGGCTATCAAAAATTTCGGGCCCAATGAGCACCACAGAATGAGTTTTACCTTACTTGCCCCTCAGTTTAAGCTTTATTTTTAGGAATTTGCAGTCTGATTTTTGATGTTTTTAATACTTTTCTGATCCTGATTTCCTCCATTTTATTTTAAGTACATAGCTATTAATTATATACCTTCGCCCATTAAAATTATAGGATCATGAATAAGAAATTTACATCTGCAGGCACTTTGATAACGGCAGTTGCTGTTGTATTTCTGGCATCCCTGGTATTATTTCTCCCATCCTGTAAGAAAGATGTATTTGATTCAGATCAACTGGCTGAAGGAGTATACGCTCCTACCTGGGCGCTTCCGGTCATTTATTCTGACCTTTCCCTGCAGGATATGATCACCCACGGTGACAAGAACGGAGTAATATCTATAGGTCCTGATAAATTTTGCACACTCATATATAAAGGTCTTTTGTTTTCTCTGCCAGCCAGTTCAGTGGTTCAACTTCCGAATCAGTCACAGCCCGGATATTCTGTTTCTCTCTCAGCAACCGAAATTGCAGCGTTGCAGGCAGCGGGTACAGTAACTACTACCTATACGCAAACTATTACTTTCAGCCCGGGCATCAATAACCCCGAAATTGATTCGATCGTGTTCAAGGCTGGCAGTTTTGATATGCTGCTCAATTCCAGTTTTACATTCAGCGGACAGGTTAAAATGACCATCCCTTCTCTGAAACTGAACGGAATTCCTTTCTCAAATACCTTGAGTTTTCCTTATGTTGGCAATGTGCCTGTAAATGCATCCGGAAAATACCCTCTTGCGGGATATAAAATGGATCTGACAAAAGGCGGAACTACATTCAATCAGTTTGATGTGGTTTACCAGGTTACGCTGAGCGGTTCGGGAACTCCTCCAACAACCTCTGACAACGTATTCCTGTTCCAGTCATTTACCGGAATGCAGTACAGCTACCTTTTTGGTTATTTGGGTCAGGTAGCGCTTTCTCCCGATCAGGATACAGTTAATCTTTCTATTTTCAAAAATGCTTTGGGTAACGGCACCTATACGCTGGTAGACCCATCCGTGTTTGTGGCACTTTCTAATTCTTTTGGATTCCCTATCAGTGCCTCTATATCCCAGTTGGATGGCTTTAACCCTCCTTCAAATGTTTATCCGATCACAGGTAGTCCGAGCCCTCTTCCTATTAACAGTCCGAATTTTACACAGATCGGTCAGACTCTGGCAGGTTCCTACAGCCTTACAAGCACCAACAGCAATATTGTTTCTGTGATTAATAATACTCCTAAAAAAATAATTTATAAGATCAATTCCCAATCCAATCCGGCCGGTCCATCCCATCAAAACTTTATTACAGACAGCAGTCGTTTCAGAGTGGATATGCAGGTGAATCTGCCTTTCTGGGGAACAGCCCAGGATTTCTCCATGGAGGACACCATCGATTTTAAAATGGATAGCGCCCTGGCGGAAAATGTAGAGTACCTCCTCTTTCACATCTACAATAAAAACGGATTTCCCATCGATGTGGATATGCAGGCGTATCTGATTGACAGCAATTATGTAAAAGTAGATTCCCTGATCAACCCTAACCAGCTGATTCTGAAATCAGCCGCCATCAATACCGCAACCGGTATGGTAACTACTCCTACAGAAAAAATACTGGATATTACCGTGGATAACGCCCGTCTGCAGAAGTGGAAAAATGTTGAGCAGATCATTTTGAGATCAACAGCGGCCACTACGAACCAGGCCGCTTCGGATGTTAAGCTGTATTCATATTATAATATTATTGCCAAGCTGGGAGTTAAAGCCAAGTTAAAAGTAAAATTCTGATTTTTTGATGAGAAAAATTTTCAGCATTATATCTGTGTTTTCTTCCCGCTGCAGTGCCGGACTTTTTCTTTTTTTTATCCTGTCCGTACAGAATTTATCCGCACAGCAGGACCTCACCCTGTATAACATGGAAATGATTCCACAGAGGATGTATCAGAATCCTGCGCTCAAACCTTTTGCCAGTGTGAACATCGGTCTGCCTGCTATCTCTTCCGAGTATTTAAACATTGTCAATTCTGGATTCAAGTACACCCAGCTTATCCGCAGAAGGGCCGATGATTCGCTGTATGTAGACATGGACAACTTGATCAGTAAGCTCGGAAAGAAGAATTATCTCATGGCCTCCGTACAGCCCGACATTCTTTCTTTCGGATTTCAGGTGAAGAAAAAGAATTATATAAGTTTCAACATCACCGAAAAAGTAAATTTCCTTTTTAAATATCCAAAAACTTTCATCGAATTTCTGTGGAAGGGGAACGGTGAAATGCTCGACCAGGAGATACCGCTGAACTTCAGGGTCAATTTTTCACATTACCGGGAATTTGGACTGGGCTTTGCACGTGACTGGAACGATAAGCTCCGCCTTGGTGCCAAGCTGAAATACCTTCACGGGTTTTCCAACATCTGGACCAAAAAGGCAGACATTGACCTCACTACCGAGTCAACCGGATATGCCATCACTACGCATGCAAACCTGCAGTTGATGACCTCGGGACTGGATACTTCTGCAGATGAGTTCACGATGGATACCTATTTGAAAAATAAAAGGAACAAAGGACTGGGTCTTGATCTGGGAGGAGTATACCAGTTCAAAGACAAAATTTCGTTCTCCGGAAGCATTGTGGATTTTGGTTTTATTCGCTGGAATACGTACGTCAATAATCTCGAAAGCCGTAACGGAAAAGGCGAATTTATTTTCCAGGGACTTCCGGTAGATCAGCTCATTGGAAATGACACCCTCACATTTACAGACCTTCTGGACAATCTGGCTGATTCAGCAGCTGAAGCCATGAAAGTGGATACCACACATCGTAACTACACCACCTGGCTGCCTACAAAAATTTATTTTTCCGGAAATTACAAGGTCACTTCCAAGAGCAATGCCGGAGTATTGTTTTACTCCCAGTTCTACGACCATTCACTTCATCCCGGACTGGCACTTTCCTTCAACCAGAGGGTAGGTCGTTGGTTCAGCGCTTCCGTATCTTATTCCATGTATAACAGAAGCTACACCAATATCGGATTAGGTATGTCCCTCAACGCAGGACCGGTTCAGCTTTATGTGGCAAGTGATAATATTCTGGCCGGAATGTTAGTGCAGCTTGGAGACAGTTCGTCCGCGGTCTATCCGAAAAGTGCGAAGAACATGCACATTCATTTTGGTTTGAATCTTACGTTTGGCCGTCCTTTGGGCGATAAAGATAAAGACGGTATCCCTGACAAGAAAGATGATTGCCCTAACGTATTCGGTGTGGCTGAATTTAAAGGATGTCCTGACAAAGACGGAGACCATGTGCCTGATAAGGCTGATGATTGTCCTGATATTGCAGGATTGCCTGCTTTTGCCGGATGCCCTGATAGGGACGGAGATAAGATCATTGATAAAAAAGATACTTGCCCGGATGTGGCCGGCCTTCCTGAATTTGCCGGATGTCCTGACCGCGATGGAGATAAGATTACTGATAAGTTGGATTCCTGCCCGGATGAAGCCGGACTGGCACAATACTTCGGTTGTCCGGATACAGATCACGATATGGTGATCGACAAACGTGATGCCTGCCCGAACGATTCAGGAAATGTGAACATGAAAGGATGTCCTGACATTGATGATGACGGAATTGTCAACAAAGATGACCGATGCCCGGATAAACCAGGCCCTAAAGAAAATGACGGTTGTCCGCTTACCAAGCTCCATCTGTTAGATAAGCAGGGAAACATTATTGCCTCAGCCATTGTTGACAAGGACGGAAAATTCACCTTCACAGAACTGCCTACCGATGAAAGCGCACTGCTGAAACTTGAGTCGTTCGATGTGCTTATCGCAAACGAAGTAACCGTGGTTACAGGAAAATTGGTACGGATAGCGCGTAGAGGCGCTGATAGCTTCTTTCACTTTGAAAATCTTCCTACAGGAAAAGACAAGATGGGCGCTATGAACATAGCCGATGTTCAGATCAAACTTAAAAAGGAAGAGGCTGAGAAGGTGAAAAAGGCAATGGAAACGCTGGAGTTTGACTTTGGTTCAGATGTAATTCGTTCTTCCTCCACTGACGGACTTGACTTAGTAGCAGAGCTGCTGCAACAGAACCATTTATGGAGATTGAAACTTTCCGGTCATACCGATAATGTTTCAACATTGAAATTCAATATGAATCTTTCTAAAAAGCGCGTTGAGTCCATTAAGAAATATCTTATTAAGAAAGGTGTGCCTACAGATCAGGTAGTATTGAAATGGTATGGTCCAACCAAACCGATCGCTCCAAATGACACCGAAGAAGGACGCCAGAAGAACCGCAGGGTGGAATTCCTGATCATTCAGTAATTAGGGATAATTCGATTGTGTCTGAGTTTCTTATGCTTATCAAACCCTTCAGAATTAAACAAGCACAGCGATTTTTGAAGGCTGATGATATAAGAATTTTAGATGTGGGTTCGGGAAGTCATTCGGCAAGCATCACTAAAAAATGGCTTCCCAAATGCCATTACACTGGCATTGATATCGCAAAGAATTTTGGCAACGATGAAGTTGATTTTAAAGCCATGGATGAGTTTATTGAAATGGATCTTACCAAACTTGAGTTTAATGCGATTCCGGAAAACAGATATGACCTGATTATCATGAGTCATGTGATTGAGCATTTGCACAATGGAGATAAAGTTATTCAATGCCTGGTATCGAAATTAAAAAAAGACGGAATTTTTTACATTGAATTTCCTTCCGAAAGAAGTGTAAACTTTCCTTCTGTGCGCGAAACACTTAATTTTTACGATGATCCGACCCATTGTCGTATCTATACGGTAAAAGAGGTTAGCGATCTCTTAGTTGAAAAAGGCCTGAACATCGTTTCTGCCGGAACACGAAGACAGCTAATTAATATTTTGGTCATGCCAATTAAGATTATAATCCAGCTTTTGACAAAAGGGTACGTACGT
>SCSP01000110.1 GCA_004297845.1 Bacteroidota bacterium
CGCTACTATATTAGCAGTAGTAACTCCTGTATTCCATGAATAGGTTGTGCCCCCGGAAGCGGAGATAAAAACCTGTTGGCCTACGCAAACCGTGCTGCTTGGATCGGAGGAAACAACTGCTGTGGCGGTGCAGCAATTTTTCACCGGAACAGTAACAGTAACTACATCACTGCATCCATTGGCATCCGACACTATTACCGTGTATGTGGTACTAACACTTTGATTGACTGTTATAGTTGCAGTAGTAGCACCTGTGCTCCATGAATAATTGGTGCCGCCCGAAGCTGAAATAAAAGCGTTACTGCCTATACAAACAGTATCCGGGCCCGAAATATCCGCTACAAGAACGCAGCAGTTGGCAGGCAGGGGATCGGGGGTGTATTCCCAAAAATCCTTGCAGGCGACACCATGAACACCTGTTATGCTATCAATATCTTTCACTGTTGCTCCTGTGCCGACATATCCATAGCAGCCGATGGAAAAACCAACAGCACCTTCTCCTCTTCCATATGGTGATGCTCCTGTGCATCCCGGATATTTGGCTTTCACTGTCCATGTATTAGCCGCCTGATCCCATTCCCAGAAATCCTTTGTTGCGTTAACGCCATCATATCCCGTCCCGATATATCCTTTTTTGTTTGCAATGGAAAAACCCACTGCCTCATATCTTGCCGCTCCGCCAAAATTTGCTTTCTGTGTCCATACGTTAGTTGTCCGATCCCATTCCCAGAAATCATTCAGCAGTCCGGTGGGAGGTGTATATTGTCCGGTAGCTGTATTCGCCCCCGTTCCCACGTATCCTTTTGTGCCTATGGAAAAGCCCACCGCACTGAGCCTTGTTCCTCCGCCAAAATTTGCTTTCTGTGTCCAGATGTTAGTTGCCTGATCCCATTCATAGAAATCATTTTTAGCACTTATAAAATCGCTTCCCGTTCCGATATATCCTTTGCTTCCAATTGAAAATCCTATCGCCACTGATCTTACAAATGGGTAATCTGCTTTTTTTATCCATGTATTTGTTGCCTGACTCCATTCCCAAAAATCTTTTTTAGCGTTTCCACCATCGCTTCCGGTTCCAATATATCCTTTGTTGCCGATAGAAAATCCAACAGCGTTATACCTCACTCCCCCACCAAAGTCGGCTTTTTGTGTCCAAACATTCGTTGCCTGATCATATTCCCAGAAATCCTTAAAATAAGTAGGAGTAAAAACACTCGTAGCCGTTCCTGTTCCGATGTATCCTTTCGCGCCAATGGAAAATCCTACAGCATATCCTCTCCCAGGACCCGGATAGGGTTGCCCCGGAACGTCAGCTTTTGGCGCCCAACTGCCCGATCCTTGTGCAAACAAATCTCCGCCCGAATTCTTTTCCATCTTGCCGGGAAGGAAACTAAAAAGAGATGGAAGAAAAAAGAGAATAAGTAAGATTTGCATCTGCGCGGAGGTAGTTTTGTTTTTCATTTTGTTGGTTGTTTTTGAAAAGTTGGTTTTGGTTAGCATCGTAAATTGTTGTTGTTTTTGGACTTTTAGCATTTATGAGAGTGAAGGTAAGTTGTCGTGAACAATAATAAAAATAATTTATTTTCTATTTTAATATTTCACTTCCATTAAATAGGTCTGAAATTTTAGCCAGTATATGTGCAATAATGTCATTTTTGCGTAATTTAACC
>SCSP01000111.1 GCA_004297845.1 Bacteroidota bacterium
GGCCATACTTCCACCTGAAGCCCATTCGTATTAAACTGAGCTATGCCGGTGGCTGTGCAGCCAGGATCTACCGGAACAGTAAGAGTGCCTATGCCGGTGCATCCCGCAGCATCGGTTACCATTACGGAATAAGTAGTGGTAACGCTGGGAGCCGCCACTATATTAGCGCCCGCAGCGCCTGTGTTCCATGAATAGGTTGTGCCTCCGGAAGCGGAGATAAACACATTTTGTCCTACACAAACAGTACTGCTGGGGTCGGAGGAAATAACTGCTGTAGCAACACAGCCCGTTGTGGTGTCGGGAGCGTATTCCCAAAAATCAGCAGCAACCGGCTTACTCATACCATAGTGTTCCCATCCGGTGCCTATATATCCCTTGTCGCCAATTGAAAATCCTACAGCATTGACTCTTAGTCCACCGCCAAAATTTGCTTTCTGTGTCCATGTATTGGTTGCCTGATTCCATTCCCAGAAATCGCTGGATTGTGCAGCAGCAGTAGTCCCTCCGGTACCGATATATCCCTTTCCAATGCTCGGGATGGAAAAACCCACCGCTCCGGATCTTCCTAATCCGCCAAAATTTGCTTTCTGGGTCCATACGTTGCTTGCCTGATCCCATTCCCAGAAGATCGTGGTGTATCTTCCTGTTCCGATATACCCCTTGGTTCCTATGGAGAAACCCACCGCATCCGCCAATGTTCCGCCTCCAAAATTTGCTTTCTTCGTCCATGTATCCGCTGAAGGATCATATTCCCAGAAATCCATGGTGAAATTCGCATCCACACCGGTTCCTATGTAACCTTTATTTCCTATGGAAAAACCAACCGCTCTATCTCTTGCCGTACCGCCAAAATTTGCTTTCTGAGCCCATACATTTGTTGACTGATCCCATTCCCAGAAATCGTTAGTTGGCATGGTTGCATTTTCGGGCTTGCCAGTCCCTATATATCCTTTATTTCCTATGGAAAAACCAACTGCGCTGTTTCTTCCCCCTCCGGAAAAATTTGCTTTCTGAGTCCATGTATCCGTTGTCTGATCCCATTCCCAGAAATCTTTAGGGTGTCCAATTCCTTGTCCAAACCCTGTTCCGATATATCCTTTGGTCCCAATGGAAAAGCCAACTGCATAGGCCCTTGTTGTTGGAAAATTCGCCTTGGGAACCCAGGTGTTTTGTGAAAAAGAAAAAATTGACATCAGGCAGATGAGAGACATTAAAAAACTGCAAACTGTAAATTGTTTTGTAAATGTTTTCATAGTAATTGGTTGTTTAGATGGTTATGGTTAATGATGGATGATTCAGTTTGGTTAAGTAAATGTAGAACGAAAGAAGGGGGAAAACAAATCATTTTTCATACATTCATAGAAATCCGTTTTTGTAAAATAATCAAAAAAAAGCAACAGGCATAATTCATACACTATGAAACAAATATAATTTTATCTTTGAAACATCATTTATTCATACTAATCCATGAAGGCATCCGAAGACCTTTTTGAGTTAATTCAATCACTTAGCCGGAACGAGAAAAGATATTTCAAACGGTTCACCGCGTTGCATGTGCGGGGTAAAAAAAACAAATACATGCTTTTGTTTGACGCTGTTGTCCGTCAGGAAAAATACGATGAGGCGCAACTGAAAAGGCAGTTTTGCAACCAGGCATTCATCCGGCAGTTTACTGCGGCAAAAAATCATCTCTATCACCGGATACTTTCTGCCCTTGAGTCGTATCATCACAGCATTCATTCAGAAGTAAAAAGTTTGCTTCACCGCGCGGAAATCCTGTTTAACAAGGGGCTTTACAAGCAATCGCACAAAGCCATCCTGAAAGCAAAGCAGCTTGCCCGTGCGTATGAAATGCATCATGTTATGGTGGAAATATTCCGCCATTGGGAAATGAACCTTGCCGTAAAAAATCCAGATGTTTCCTGGATGCAAAACATCCTTCGTGAAGAAACGGAGGAGTTATCTTTGCTGCAAAGCACAAAAGATTACCGCAGCATTTACTACCGGATAGTGACGCATCATTATCTGTATGGCACTACACGGGACAAAAAGCATTTCGGGCAATTTAAAAAAATGATACACAATCCGCTCCTTTTGGATGAGCGTAAGGCAAAAACATTCGAAGCAAAACTTCGCTTTCATGATGCACGCAGTTTTTATTTCAGTATAATAAATGATAAAACAAATCAATACCTCTCTGTTAAAAACACGATCGCTCATTTCAAAAAACATCCTGAGAAAATCAGGCAGGCTGTTTCTAAATTTATTATCTATCTGAATAATGTACTTTCTTCCTGCACATTGAATCGAAAATACAGCGAGATCCCTATTTATCTCAAAGAACTTGAATCATTAATTCCGTTGGCAAAATCGTCCGATGAAAAGACAAAACTTTTTTTTATTACCGCTACCAATCGTCTTAATTATTATACTATTACGGGGCAGTTTTCCAGCGCAGTTTCTTTCCTCCTTGAAATTAATAAACGACTTGGCGAGTACGAACCGTCCATGAATGATGTTGAAAAAGCCCTGCTGTTTCATAATATTGCCCTGTCTTATTTTGGATCCGGTGACTATAAAAACTGCATCCATTGGCTTAATCAGATAAGGAATAAAATTTCATTAAATATCCGCCCTGATTTTGAGAGTTCTCTCGGCTTGTTCTATCTTATTGTGCATTATGAATCCGGTAATGCCGATTTACTTCCTTCCCTTATTCAATCTCTTTATCGCTATCTGAAGAAAAAAGAACAACTGCATAAATTCGAAACCGCCATTATTCATTTTCTCCGCAATGAACTGCCGAAAACAAATACGCAGGAAGAACAAATACACGCATTTCAAAAATTCAAAAATAGGATTGCTCCGCTGGCAAACGACCCGTATGAAAAAAGCCCTTTTGAGTTTTTTGATTACATCAGTTGGTTGGAAAGCAAAATAGAAAACCGCCCGTTTGCGGAGGTGGTCCGCCAAAAGGCAACACCCGTCTTATAGCGGATGAGGGAGAAGGCGCTGCCCCGGTACTAAAGGGAGGAACGCAAATCCGATAGCTATCGGATGCAAAAAGATTTTTTTATTTTTTCTTTGCCTTCTCCACTCTCAACCCCACATCCATGATGAATGGCACTTGTTCTTCACGCATCGCCTGCTCATATTCGAAATGATAGGTGCCGGTTAAAGGGAATTTTACATTGGGCTTCCAAAGAATCTGGTTATCCCAGATCTCTCCCATCCCCTCGCCTTTCCATTGTCCCGCCTCATCCGCTAACTTACATTCGAGGGTGTCTTTGGAAAGTTTTCCATTAGGAAATTCTATGGTGATAAAAACAAACAGATTGGCGTAAGGATAATGACTTGCGTGCCTCACATTTACATATAAATTGTGAAGCGCGGTGGTGTCTTCAATGTTCACATCGAAGGAAAGTTTATTTTTTACATCCCAGGCAAAGTCAGGGATATCGGTATTGTCCTCAAAAACACGGTTGGGGTCGCACGAAGACAAAGCAACAAAAAGCAGACAATAGACAGCATACAGCAGGCAGGGAAGAATTTTAAGTTTTATCGAATTCATTTTTGTATACTGATTGTCTGCTGCATTTATCTTCTGTTGCGATTTCTATTCCTGTTCCGGCCTCCGCCACTGCCTCCTCCGCCTTTTCCTTTGTTCTTTCCTCTGTCAAAGCGTGAAATGCTGTCCTGACCAACTACGTTTTGATAATCCGGCTCTTTAAATTTCGGTACAATCATCTGCGCAGCGGCTCTGAGTTCATCGGGTTTTTTCCCTGCTTTGTTCAGTGCTATCACTTCTTTCACGCGGTCAACAGAAAGTTCAATAAATACCCCGCGTTCGTTCTCGTACGCATACCACATCTTGCGTTTAAAAATATCCGTCTTCATGTGAAATGCGAGACCTCCGGTGGTTTCCAGTTTGACCTCAGGATTTGGAAAATCTTTTATCGCGTCCAGATAAGAATCGAGTTCGTAGTTCAAACAGCATTTCAGTTTTCCGCACTGCCCCGCCAGTTTTATGGGATTGATG
>SCSP01000112.1 GCA_004297845.1 Bacteroidota bacterium
CGGGAGTTGACGCCAGTATAAGCGTCATTAACACCCGGTGGCGCATCGAGAAACGCGATTTGGCCACCGGGGCGCTTGTTGCCGGATTCGGAACGGGCGGAATTATTACCAGCAATCCGGGCGCAGGCACTGATTACGCGTACGCCATCACAGCCGATGCCAGCGGAATTTATACGGCAGGGTATGGCAATAGTTCGGGCAATTATGAATGGCGCATCGAGAAGCGCGATTTGGCCACCGGGGCGCTGATTCCCGGATTCGGAACAGGGGGAGTCGTTACAAGCAATCCGAGCCCTGGGAGTGATGATGTCAATGCCATCATAGCCGATGCCAGCGGAATTTATGTGGCGGGAACCGAGGCGGTGAATGGCGGCCAATGGCGTATCGAGAAACGTGATTTGGCCACCGGGGCGCTTATTGCCGGATTCGGAACCGGAGGTGTGGCTACCAGCAATCCAAGCCCTGGCGGTGATGGCCTTAATGCCATCGCAGCGGATGCCAGCGGAATTTATGTGGCGGGGGTTTCCAGTATAACCATTTTTAATTCCCAGTGGCACATCGAGAAGCACGATTTAATCACCGGAGCGCTGCTCTGGGCGCAAAACAGCAATCCAAGCGCGTATGATGATATTGCCCATGCCATCGCAGTAGATGCCGGCGGGGTTTATGCGGGGGGATGGGACGACAGCACAGGCACCATAGGCGTCTACAGAGGGCGGGTAGAAAAAAGGGATTTAACTTCCGGGGCGCTGATGAGCGGCTTCGGATCGGGAGGCGTGGTTATCACCAGCCCGGGCGCAAGTACGGCCCGTGTTTTTGGCATCACTGCCCAGCCCAGCGGAGTTTATGTGGGGGGATCTGAAGTCAGTTCGGGCAAAAGCGAAGGATTCATTGAAAAACGAAATTCAATCACCGGAGCGCTGACTTGCAGCGTTGCAATCAATCCGAGTTCTGGCGGTGATGATGTTGAAGCCATCACAGCCGATGCCAGCGGAATTTATGTGGCGGGATTGGATGAAGTTCCGGTCAATCAGGAATGGTTCATTGAGAAATATAACTTTTGCGGATCCGCGCTGACCCTCACCGCATCATTCACCGGGCCCGCATGCAGCGGGCAGTGCACCGGAACCGCAACGGCAAATCCATCCGGAGGAACTTCCCCCTACACGTATGCCTGGGCGGGAGGGCAGACCGCACAAACAGCTACCGGTCTTTGTGCAGGAACATACAGCGTAACTGTTACGGATGCTTTAGGAGTAACCGGAATGACAGCCATTTCGGTTATCCAGCCGGCCGCGCTATCCACAAGCGCAACCGCCACTTCCGCTTCCTGCGGAAACAATAACGGAATCTCAACTGTTGCCGCATCAGGAGGAAGCGGCAGTTACACTTACGGATGGAGTACAAGCCCTGTTCAAACCACCGCAACTGCCACGGGGCTTGCGGGAGGAACATACGCCATTACAGTGACAGATGCTAACGGCTGCACTAAAACCACAACCGTTTCAATAACACAAACAGGCGTACCCGCGGTTACCACATCCTCCACCCCCCAAACCTGTACGCAAGGGGGAACCGCAGCCGCCAACGCTTCCGGAGGGACTTCACCTTACACATATCAATGGTGCAACGGACAAACTGCCTCCACTGCTACAGGACTTTCAGCAGGCAACTGTACGGTAATGGTTACAGATGCCAGCGGATGTTCAACTGCCAATACGGTTACAATCACCTCCAGCGGAAGCATTCCTACAGCCACCGTAACCTCCACCTCTGCTACCTGCGGAAATAATAACGGGACTGCAACAGTTGCAGCATCAGGAGGCAGCGGCAGTTACACCTACGGATGGAGTACAAGTCCTGTTCAAACCGCAGCAACTGCCACGGGGCTTGCGGGAGGCAATTATACTGTTACGGTTACAGACGCGGCCGGGTGCAGCGCAATTCAAACCGTTTCCGTTACTTCCGGCAGCGGTTTAAATGCAGCCATTACTTCCACTCAAACAGGATGTACGGTAAATAATGGAACCGCCACGGCCAGCGTATCGGGCGGAACAAGCCCGTACACTTATGTGTGGAATCCATCCGGACAAACCGCTTCAACGGCAACGGGACTTGGAAGTGGAAATTATTCTGTAACAATAACCGATGCAAGCGGCTGCGCACAAACGCAAACAGCGGTAATAACTTCTGTTCCGGGCCCTGTTGCGGTTGCGAGCGCGGCTTCAACTAATATTACCATTGGAAATAATACATCCCTTACGGCCACCGGGGGCGGAACCTATTCCTGGTCGCCTGCAGCGGGATTGAGCTGCGCCACTTGCGCAAACCCGGTTGCCGCCCCATCGCAAACCACCGCCTATTGTGTAATCGTTACCGATGGCAACGGCTGCACGGATAGCGCCTGCATTACCATCCATGTTGAAATTCCCTGCGGGGATATTTTTATTCCCAACGTCTTTTCACCGAACCATGATGGAGCTAACGAAATGGAATGTGTGTTGGGCGGATGCATCAAGGATATGAAATTCATAATTTACAACCGTTTGGGGGAAAGAGTTTTTGAATACAATGGCGCTCCCCTCCCTCCGGGAGTGGCAGGCGTTGCTCTGAGCTTGCCGAAGTGGGGTGGGCCTTGCTGGGACGGAACCTATAAAGGCAAAGAGATGAACACGGCCGTGTTTGTTTATTTTCTCGAAGCAACACTCACTAATGGTGAAAAAATAAGCAGGAAAGGAAATATAAGTTTAATAAGGTAGTTACTCCCATGAAAAAAAAATAACAATATGAACGAAATATTTATTATATTAGCATTGTGAGTCAATTAAACATTAACCCGGGATTTATATTATGAATATTATAACTGAAAAAACTGCGACTGAAAGCAGACGGAATTCTCACGTGCAAATAATAGTCATTCAGAAATAAAAAAATATTCAAAACTCAAAGAAAATGAAAACACAAATTAATTCTATCTGCCATGTACGATGCAGATTTAACATCAAACAGATTTTCTTTTTGCTGTATGGCACGTTGCTTGGCGGTACTTCTTCTTTTGCCAACAACCTTCAGATCACAGGCATTGCCGTGAATCAAACCACCAAGCTTGTAACCTTCACCCTTTCATGGGATAATAGCTGGAATGTTGCCGCAGCTCCAAGCAACTGGGATGCTGCCTGGGTATTTGTAAAATGGCGATTTTGTTCCAGTGCGGATAATGTGGCTTATACGCATGGAACGCTTAGCGCCCCCCTTGCCGATCATTCCTACACTAATTTAACAGCTATGACTTCGGTTACAGGGGGCGCGGTTACCGGAAGCGTTGCTCAACCGGGCCCCAATCTGGATTTTACCGATGGAATAATGCTCAAACCAACAGCCCTTGCTACAGGAAGCATTTCATCGAGCGTTTCTTTAAAAGTGCCCGGGTTGCCCGCTGCAGGCACCGACATTACTGTAAGCGTGTTCGGAATAGAAATGGTGTATGTGCCGCAAAACAATTTTAGTCTGGGCGATGCAAATGGAGCAGGATCTCGTTCCACCAACAGTTTTTTAAGTTCTGCCACTCCTGCAACTGCTGTGTCAATGAGTATTACCAGCGCTTTTGAAACAGCGGCTCAAACCTTTTATGTTGATTGCCCAACCGGCACAGGTGTAACGATTGCCGGAGTTCTTGCCGCATTTCCTAAAGGGCAATATGGATTTTATATCATGAAATACGAAATTACAGAAGGGCTTTATGCCGCATTTTTAAATGCATTAGGTTGGAGCAGTACTGCAGCTACCGCAAGATATCCGGGTAATTATACAACCGATAGAAACCAACTTTTTGGATCCACGCCCCTTGCTTACGCTCCTTATTCCACGAGTCGGCCCGACAGAGCGCAGAATTATTTAAACTGGGCTGATGTTTCTGCTTTTCTTGATTGGGCTTGCTTAAGGCCGATGACGGAATTGGAATTTGAAAAAGCCTGCCGTGGAACCACCACCTCTGTTCTCAATGAATATGCATGGGGCAGTACAAATATTGCTGCATCGGGCACTATCACTTTCCCTGCCGGAACAGTAGAAAATGGAACAGAAACAGTCATTTCCGGAAATTGTGTTTTTGGCCCATTTGTTAATGGTGACGGTGGTAGCGGTCCGGGCAGAGCCGGTCTGTTTGCTACTGCTGCCTCATCCAATAACAGATCTCTTGCCGGAGCATCTTACTATGGAGTGATGGAATTAAGCGGAAATGTTACGGAAATAGTTGTCGGAATGGTATCACCTGGAGCAAACAATACTTTTACCCGCACATGGGGGGATGGCGTAATTACCGCTGCGGGCATTCACGATGTTGCAGGTGGCTGGCCCGCATCAGCAGTAGCTGTAGCGGCTAACTCTCTTACTAACCTTGTTGGACTTAGGGGAGGAGCTCCGAGTGCTACAGCTGCTTTAATGGTTTCTTCCAGAGGATATGTATATCGCTCGGGATTCATGCCACCAGATGCCACTATAAGATCATTATATAGTGGCGGAAGGGGAGTAAGATAAATGCGTTGTAATTGGCAGCTTGCCTGCAGATCGGTAAAAAAAGTAACCTGTGAGAAACAAACATATCTACAACGGATGGGAAAGAATTTTTCTTGTTGTATGTTTCATATCTCAGACCTCACATTTCGTATTTGCCCAATTTGCAGGAGGAAGTTATGATGGGTATGCAATAAACAGCGTTACTTGTACCCCTGCTCCGGGCGCTAATATTTTTGCAGGCGGCTCTTACGATGGATTTGCAATAAACAGCCTCACGTGCACCCCTGCAGGCGCCAATATTTTTGCCGGAGGTTCTTACGATGGTTTTGCGATAAACAGCGTTACCTGCACCCCTGCCCCCATCGCCAATATTTTTGCGGGTGCCTCTTACGATGGTTTTTATGTAAATTATTTTTCTACCCTGACGGGTTGTGGTCCCGTCCCCTTTCCGGTTGAATTGCTGTTATTTCATGCGAAACCAAATGGAAAAGTGGTGGAGGTGAAATGGGCAACTGCAACTGAAATGAATAACGACTATTTTACGATAGAAAAAACAATTGACCTATACAGTTATGAAGATGTTGGCAAAATAAGCGGAGCAGGTAACAGTTCCGTTCCGCTTCACTATGCGTTAATTGATGATCATCCTTTCCATGGGATTTCATACTATCGTTTAACGCAAACCGATTTCAATGGTCAATACAAAACTTATGGTCCGGTGGCAGTGCAATTTCATTTCTCCGGTATTGCCGTTTATCCCACTATTTCTACCGGCACTTTTTATATTACCGGCAATGAAGGCAATATGGAGATTGTAATTTACAATGTATATGGAGAAAAAACATATTCGTCAATAACCAATAATCTCCCGATAACTAGTATCAATCTTGATGTGCCCAGCGGAATTTATTTTGTGAAAGTAAGATTGAGTGAAACGAAATCCGCCTATGGAGGAACAACTAAGGGGGAGGTTGCGGTGAAGAAAATAATTATTCAGAAATAATTTATCCCAAAAGAATGCCTCCGGAATTGTTCCTTTTATCTTTTACGCCTCTTAATACC
>SCSP01000011.1 GCA_004297845.1 Bacteroidota bacterium
TATTCCTGATAGTCCCTGCTTTTATTTTTCTGTTGGGAACTATTATGGTTTATCTGGTATCATTAACGGGAGTAGTTATTACCAACCCGGCATATATTTTCTCAAACAATAAAACACATGCTTGAAGTTAAAAAACACGGAATTCTGCTTGATTCCACTGAGCTCAAATTTGAGAATCACGGTGTGTTTAATCCTGCCTGTATTGAAGCAGATGGAAAGATTCATCTTTTGTATAGGGCAACAAGCAAGGGCAATTATTCTTCCATAGGATATTGTGAAATGAAATCACCTACCGAAGTTGCCATAAGAAGCGAAAAACCTCTTCTTATTCCACAAGAGAAATATGAATCGCATGGAATAGAAGATCCGCGCATTGTAAAGATTGATGACACCTATTTTATGACTTATACTGCTTATGACGGCAGCAATGCGCTAGGTGCCTTGGCAACTTCAAAAGACATGAAAGCATTTGAGAGGCAGGGAATCATCACTCCGCAAATGACTTACAAAGAATTTCAACTCTGCATAGAATGTTGCGAAGGAGTGAATGAAAAGCATCTTCGTTTTGTAAAACTATTTTACGAACGGGCCGGAGAAGAAGCTGCTCACAAACTCTTGATTTGGGATAAGGATGTTGTCTTTTTTCCGAGACAAATAAATGGAAAGTTCGCATTCCTCCATCGGATTTACCCGGACATACAAGTTGTTTATTTCAATGATGTAAAGGAACTAAGTAATGGTTTCTGGCGGGAGTACCTGTTCAACATTAGAAAGTACACCGTGCTTGAAAGCAAAATGCCCTTTGAGGCGAGTTATATCGGTGGTGGTTGCCCGCCTATAGAAACTGAACGTGGTTGGCTTATGATTTACCACGGAGTAGAAGACACAAAGGAAGGGTACATCTATCACGCAGGCGTAGCTCTTCTTGATTTGAATGACCCTACAAAGGAAATAGGACGATTGAAGTATCCGCTTTTTTCCCCAGAGCATGAATGGGAGAAACACGGAGTAGTAAACAATGTTGTTTTTCCTACGGCAACCCTCTTGAAGGAAGATACACTTTACATCTACTATGGTGCGGGTGATAAACGCATCGGAACAGCATCAGTGAGTCTACAAGCACTACTCAATGAAATTAAAAATTCCTTCGAAGGAGTCCCTTCGGGAAAAAATTAAACCTGTGAACCCACTAAATGAAATTTTATTCGTTAGTTCTTTTCCACCGAGGGAATGTGGAATAGCGACATATACGCAAGACCTGATGCAAGCCATCGGACAAAAATTCGGAAAATCATTTTCATTAAAAGTTTGCGCACTGGAAAACAGTACGCAAAAAAGAGGGTACGGTGAAAAAGTGAAATATATTCTTAACACTTCCAGTCATTCACAGTACATTGATGTTTCGGAAAAAATTAACCGCGATAAAAATATTAAAGCAGTTTTCGTTCAGCATGAGTTCGGATTGTTTTCGGGAGAATATGGAGAGAATCTTCTCTCTTTTCTTTACACACTTCACAAACCCATTATTACTTCGTTTCATACAGTTCTTCCGAATCCCGACAGCAAAAGAAGAGATGTTGTAAAAGCAATTGTTACTGCATCGGATTCAATAATTGTGATGACAGAGAATTCAAAAAGAATTTTGGAGAATGAATATTTTGTTCCTGCAGAAAAAATTTCTGTCATTCATCACGGCACTCATCTTGTCGCATGTCCTGAAAGAAATACGATTAAAATACGATTCAATCTTTCCGGAAAACATGTCCTATCCACTTTCGGACTTTTGAGTTCGGGCAAGTGCATTGAAACCGCACTTGATGCGCTTCCTTCCGTTATTGCAAAATTTCCAAACACCGTTTATATGGTTATCGGTAAAACGCATCCTGAAGTCGTGAAGCATGAGGGAGAAAAGTACCGTGAGTTTCTTGAAACAAAAGTTTGTGAACTTGGAATCCGGAAGCATGTAAAATTTGTGAACAGGTATTTATCATTAGAAGATTTACTGGAATATCTTCAACTTACAGACGTATATCTTTTCACTTCCAAAGACCCAAACCAGGCAGTTAGCGGTACCTTTTCATACGCAATGGGCTGTTCCTGCCCTGTTATTTCCACACCAATTCCTCATGCAAAAGAAATGCTAAGCGATAATGCAGGAATCATTGTTGATTTTCAAAACCCGAAACAACTTGCGGATGCAGCAATTGAACTGCTTTCAAACCCTAAAAAGAGGAGAGAGATGAGTTTGAACGCGCTTCATAAAATTCGTCCCACAGCTTGGCAGAACTCTGCTGTTGCTCATGTTGAGTTATTCAAGAAGATTATGAAAACGGAACAACCAATAAAATATTCCATTCCCGAAATTTCGCTCAATCATATTAAAAAAATGACGACCGAATCCGGCATCATTCAGTTTTCCGATATATGCCGACCCGATTTGAATTCGGGCTACACGCTTGACGATAACGCGCGCGCATTGATTGCAACTATAAAACATTATGAACTTACGGGAGAGCCGGCCGATGTCATGCTGATAGATGTTTATCTCAACTTCATCAAATTTGCTCAGCAGAATGACGGGAGTTTCCTCAACTATGTTGACAAGTACGGAAATTACCATGAAAAAAATAAATATGTCAATCTTGAGGATTCGATGGGAAGAGCAATATGGGCGCTAGGAGAATTTATTTCGAGGGGACATTTGCTTCACGGCTATTTTTCAAACCGCGCTGAGGGCGTGATGAAAGAATCATTAACTGTTATTCGGCAATTTGAATCGCCACGCGCAATTGCTTTTGTTATAAAAGGTCTTTACTCATACAATTTAAAAAATAAAAATCCTTTCATTACAAATTTAATTTCAGAATTGGCAGATAAACTTACTTCTTGCTATCATAAATCATCTGACAGCAGTTGGAAATGGTTTGAAGAATATCTTACTTATGCAAATAGTGTTCTGCCAGAATCTTTACTCTGCGCTTACCTTGCAACAGAAAACGAACTTTACAAACAAATCGCAAAACTATCTTTCGACTTTTTGCTTGCAATCACCTTTGTTGACAAGAAAATCAAAGTGATTTCCAACCGGGGTTGGCACAAAAAAGGAGAAGCGAAGAATCATTTCGGTGAACAACCGATTGATGTGGCATATACCATTTCATCTCTTGATTTATTTTATGAAGTGTTTGGAGATGAGGAATACCGAAATAAAATTGAAACGGCTTTCAGCTGGTTTCATGGCAACAATCATCTTCATCAGATTATCTACAATCCTGCAACGGGCGGGTGCCAGGATGGTTTGGAAGAACATAATGTGAACCTGAATCAGGGTGCGGAATCTGCAGTGTGTTATTTACTTGCAAGAGTAATTATGAAAAAATACATTGAAGTGAAAGATGGTGTGGAAGAGAAAAAGCTGACATACATACCCATTGCATCAGAATACGGTAAAGAGAAAATTTATATTAAGTGAAAGTTGCCGTATATAGCATCCATAAATTTGAAAAGGATTATCTGGAAAAAGCATTTAGCGGAAAACATGATGTAAAATACATTGGTAGTCCGCTTTCAATTGATACCGCCCCGCTTACTCAAGACTGTGATGCTGTTTCCATATTTGTGAGTGATGACGCCTCCGATCCTGTGCTTCAGATTCCGAGCAAGGCAGGAGTTAAGTTTCTTGCGCTCCGCTCCGCAGTAAGTAACACAAGTGATAAGATGAACTTCTTAAAAACGATACGAAAGATTATTTTAATTTTCTTATTGGCATTCATGCTGTTTCCTTCCCTTTCTAAAGCACAAATACCGGGCGAAACTTACAGAACTATCAATGGCTCGATTGGCATAACATTCGTTTTAAAAGACACCGTTTTAATTGCCAAAAGCAATCAACTTTTTGTTTTTCTGAATTATGAGACAAGTGAAATATTAATCAGACTTGATCTGACAACTTTGAGAACTGGCGTTGATTCGATAGACAAGAAAATACCGTATATAAACAATTGCGAATGGACATATAAAGGGAAATTAAGTATTCCTTATGTCAACACTAAAAAACATGGTCCGCAAAAAATAACTACCGAAGGCACACTCAGCAGTTTCTCCGGTTCAGGGAAATTTAACGGAAAAGGAACAATCACCCACATTTATGGAGGAGATATTTCCTGCGTGCTTTCCCTTACATTTAAAATGAATCTTGTTGAAGCAGGGTTATACGAGGGAGATTTGAAATCATTTAATGAAAACATTCAGATTGATATATGGCAATCTCTCTTGAAACGTCTAAACGGATGATATAATCAATCCAATAAATTATTGAAAGCACCAACATGAAAAGCAACATTAAATACTTTAATGAAATATGCCTTCAAGATTTACCACTTGTAGGCGGGAAAAACGCTTCTCTTGGGGAAATGTTTCAACGATTATCTTCGAAAGGAATTAATGTTCCCGATGGTTTTGCCGCCACATCATCAGCGTATTGGGATTTTCTCGATAAAAACAATTTACTAAACAAACTTGCGGATATTCTCAACTCTTTAGACAGAAACAAGTTTTCAAATCTCAGTGATGTTGGCTCAAAAGCACGGATATTAATTCTCCAGTCTCAGCTCCATGACACTCTGAAAAAAGATATAACAAATGGATATTCTCTTTTATTAAAAAAATATGGGGGACAGATTTCTCTTGCCGTCAGAAGCAGTGCTACAGCCGAAGACCTTCCTAACGCCAGTTTTGCCGGGCAACAGGAAACATATCTGAACATACATGGAGCAGATGAATTATTAAACGCTTGTCTTAAATGCTATGCTTCGCTTTTTACTGACAGAGCCATCAAATACCGCGAAGACAACGGCTTTGAGCACATGAAAGTCGCTCTATCTATTGGAGTACAATTAATGGTACGTTCAGATAAAGCCTCCTCCGGGGTAATATTCACACTTGATCCCGACAGCGGTTTCCGGGACGTAATTCTCATATCCGGCTCATGGGGAATTGGAGAAAATGTGGTGAAAGGAAATGTGAACCCGGATGAATTTTATGTATTCAAACCCTCTTTGAAAAGAAATAAAATATCCATTATCAACCGGAAACTTGGAGATAAAATTAAAACAATGGTTTATGCCGTTGACACGGCACAATCCTCTCAAGACGAAGAAACTGTTGTCAATATTGATACACCTGCAATAAAACGGGAACAGTTTATATTAAAAGACGATGAGATAATAACCTTAGGCAAATGGTCGCTTTTGATAGAAGAACATTATAGCAGACCGATGGATATTGAATGGGCGAAAGATGGAGTTACAGGAGAATTGTTTATTGTACAGGCAAGGCCCGAAACAGTTTTCAGTCAGAAAAAAGGCGCAAAGTTCTCCACATACAAATTGTTAAAGAAAGGAAATGTTATCTGCAAAGGAATGGGATTAGGGAGCAAGATTGCTTCAGGAAAAGCGAGAATTATCCTTTCACCCAAAGAAGCATATAAATTAAATAAAGGGGAAATTCTTGTTACAGAAAAAACAGATCCCGATTGGGACCCTATTATGAAGAAGGCGGCAGCCGTTATTACCAATCAGGGCGGGCGCACCAGTCATGCAGCAATTGTTGCACGCGAATTAGGTGCAGTGGCAATTGTAGGTACTGGAAATGCAACAAAAGTCATTCAGGATGGTCAAGAGATTACTGTTTCCTGTGCTGAAGGCGAAACAGGGAAGGTATATGAAGGATTGTTAAAATGGGAAGAAAAGGAAATTGATATTGAAAAAGTAGTGATGCCTGAAACAAAACCTATGCTCATATTGGGTGATCCCGGGAAAGCATTCCGATTAAGTTTTTTACCAAATGCCGGAATTGGATTGATGCGTATGGAGTTTATCATCAACAATGCTATACAAATTCACCCTATGGCATTAAAACATTTTAAAGAATTGAAAGATGAAAAATTGAAGGAACAAATTGAAAAACTGACACACCATTATCCGAATAAAGAAGATTATTTCATTCATAAATTGGCTGAAGCCACTGCTGTAATTGCCGCTGCCTTTTACCCAAAGGATGTAATTGTTCGCATGAGTGATTTTAAATCCAACGAATATGCCAACCTGATAGGTGGCAAACAATTCGAGCCATTGGAATCAAATCCCATGATTGGCTTTCGCGGAGCATCACGTTATTATCATCCGCTTTATCAGGAGGCATTTCAAATGGAATGTAAAGCAATGAAAATGGTACGAGATGATATGGGCCTGGAAAATATAAAAATCATGATTCCTTTCTGTCGCACATTGAAAGAGGCTGAAAAAGTGGTAAATATTCTTGCTGATAATGGATTAAAGCGAGGCGTAAACGGATTGGAATTATACATGATGATTGAAATTCCAAGCAATGCAATTCTCGCAGAAGAATTTGCTGAGTACTTTGATGGTTTTTCTATCGGCTCAAATGATTTGACCCAACTCACGCTTGGCGCAGACAGAGATTCTGAATTGCTCAGTGAAATATTTGACCCATTTGATCCTGCGGTAAAAAAACTGATTGCTATGGCAATTGAAAAAGCTCATGAGAAAGGAATCAAAATTGGGTTGTGCGGACAAGCGCCAAGCGATTACCCGGAGTATGCAAAATTTTTGGTGGAACATGGAATTACAAGCATTTCCTTTAATCCTGATGCGTTGATAAAAGGAATTGAAAACATTACTCAAGCAGAAAGTAAAATAGAATTAGCAATAAAATAAATCACCATCAATCAACCATTTAAAAATAAAAACAATGAAACAATATATTTTAACAGCAGTAACAATCACAGCATTGTTATTTATCAGTTCATTTTCATACGGACAATGTTGTGGCAAAAGCTCTCAGGGCGGTCAAAATAAAAAAACCTGCAAGTCAGATTCAGCAACAAGCAATACAGGTATTGTTACAGAAACTGCAAAGTACTCCTGCTCAATGCACCCGGAAGCAGTTAGCGATAAGCCGGACGAATGTTCTAAATGCGGAATGGCTTTATCAGAAAAAAAGAAAAAGAAAAAAGAAAGGCACAAAGAATGCTGTGGAAATAAACATTAACAACATAAACACTAAAATCTAAACATTATGGAAAAACAATTTGAAGGTAAAGTTGCCATTGTTACCGGAGGGAGTTTCGGTATTGGCAGAGCAGCATCCATTGCATTTGCAAAACGCGGAGCAAAAGTGATGATTGCAGATTGGGTGGAAGACAATGAAACGCTGAATACCATAAAAGGATTCGGAGGCGAAGCAATTTTCTTCAAATGTGATGTGTCGGATGATACAAATGTGAGGTTGATGATAGAAACAACCATAGAGAAATACGGGCGGTTGGATTTTGCTTTTAACAACGCAGGCGTGGAGGGAATTTCTGCCCCAACGCAGGACTGTACTATAGAAAATTGGGAAAGAACGATCAATGTCAATTTGAGAGGCGTTTGGCTTTGCATGAAATATGAAATCCCACACATGCTTAAGCAAGGAAAGGGTGCAATTGTCAATAACGCCTCTATCGCTGGCTTAGTTGGCTTCCCGGGAATACCTGCTTATGTTGCTTCTAAACATGGAGTATTAGGACTTACAAAAAATGCTGCGCTTGAAAATGCAAAACTTGGAATCAGAGTGAACGCAGTTTGTCCGGGTGTTATAAAAACTCCTATGATTGACCGATTCACAGGCAAAAACAAAGAGGTAGAAAAACAATTTGAAAATATGGAACCCATCGGAAGAATGGGACAGCCCGAAGAAGTTGCCGAAGCTGTTATCTGGCTTTGCTCCGATTCAGCATCATTTGTTACCGGACACACAATGGCGGTGGATGGCGGTTGGGTCGCGCAGTAAACCTGAATAAAAATGCTCGTCACTGATACTTTAAATAAATCTAAATCTGATTCCACAAAAAAATCAGAAGTGCCTCTGGGGTTATCAAACTCTGAAGCGAAGAAGTATTTATTGCAGTTCGGGAAAAACAGCATAGAGCAAGAATCTAAAAAGAATGCATTCCTCATTTTTCTTGCTCAGTTTAATAACCCTATTGTTTATCTCCTTCTGTTTGCGGCAGGCATGTCTTTCTTTTTCAAGGAATGGTTAGACGGGATTGCGATTTTGGTCGTACTCCTTATTAATTCGTGCATTGGATTTTATATGGAGTTTCAGGCAGACCGCTCAATGGAGGCTTTAAAAAAACTTTCCACCATTTCTGCTAAGGTTTTCAGAGATGGAGAATTGATAGAAATTAATTGCGAAGAAATTGTACCCGGAGATATTATTTATCTCGAAGCCGGAGATTTGGTCACAGCCGATTCCCGAATCCTTAAATCATCGCAACTACAAGTTGATGAATCATCACTTACGGGAGAATCAATCCCTGTTGAGAAACAGGCTGAAAAAACAGATGAAAATTCCCCGATAGCTGAACGAACAGACTTACTATACAAAGGCACATGCGTTGCCAAAGGAAACGCCCATGCTTTAGTGACCGCTACAGGAATGAGAACTGAATTGGGGAAAATTGCCCGTCTTGTTCAATCGGCTGATCAATCGGCAACACCTCTCGAAAAGAAGCTGGAAGAGTTCAGTAAGATGCTTATCAAAATAACGGTTGCTATTGTTGTAATAATTTTTATTGTAGGATTACTGAACGGGCAAAAACTTTTTGAGATGCTCGAAACTTCTATCGCGCTTGCAGTGGCTGCAATTCCAGAGGGGTTACCAATTGTTGCAACACTTGCGCTTGCTCAAGGTATGTTGAAAATGGCAAGACAAAATGTGATTGTAAAAAAACTTTCAGTAGTTGAAACGCTTGGAGGTACGAATGTAATTTGCACGGATAAAACAGGAACACTCACGCAAAATAAAATCGAGGTAAGCGAAGTTAAATCGCACGATTCAGAAATCATGATGAGAATAGCGGTTTTATGTAATACTGCAACTGTCAGCAAAGAAGGAAAAGAAACAGGCGATCCGCTTGAAACTGCATTGCTGAAATATGCCATGAAACAAGCTATATCAGCAGATGAATTCAGAAAAAAATATCCAATAGAAAAAGAAGAACCATTTTCATCCGAAACAAAGGTGATGACAATGCTGTGTAAAACAGATAATGGATTCACAGCGTATTGTAAGGGAGCAGTCGAAGAAATTCTGAAACGATGTATCCATTCCCTTGAAGCGGGTGGAGTTATTACGATGAATGAACCTATAAGAACAGAATGGCTGACAAAAGCAGAACAAATGGCTTCTTCCGGATTAAGGGTGATAGGTGGAGCGTTTAAAAACACAAATAAATATGACAACGAGATTTCTCAGGGGCTTGTATTTACAGGTTTATTTGGAATGATTGATCCGCCTCGTGATGATGTGTTTGAAGCAATAAAAGAATGTAAAGCAGCTGGAATTAATGTGGTGATGATTACAGGCGACCACCCAGCAACCGCAAAAAATATTGCACAACAACTCGGAATCATTTCAAGCCAAAATGCAGGAGGCGTAATCGGAAAGGAAATGAATGAGTATGATAAGTTGAGTGAAGATGAAAAAACCCATTGGATAAACTCGCATGTATTTGCCCGAGTAAATCCAAAACAGAAATTGGATTTGGTGCATATTTTTCAGGAGAAAAAATTCATTGTAGCAATGACGGGCGATGGAGTAAACGATGCCCCTGCTCTGAAAAAGGCAGATATAGGCATTGCAATGGGCATGAACGGAACCCAGGTAGCACAGGAAGTTGCCGACATGATTCTAAAGGACAATTCTTTTACATCCATTGTTCGTGCAATAAAACAAGGGCGAATCATTTTTGAAAACATACGCAAGTTTGTCATCTTCCTTTTATCCTGTAACATCAGTGAGTTGTTAGTGATTGCAACTGCCTCCTCACTTAATCTTCATTTTCAATTATTCCCGCTTCAGATTTTATTCATCAATATAATTACCGATGTTTTGCCTGCACTCGCTTTGGGAATTACTGAAGGAAGCGACAGCATTATGAAACTTCCACCAAGAAATATAGAAGAACCAATCATTGACAAAAAAAGATGGTGGACTATTATTTTTTATTCGATTATTATAGCCGTTTCATCAATAGGAGCAGTGTTCATCAGCCATCTCACTGTTCACAACACCGAATTATGGAACCCTGAACTTTGCAACAACATTTTATTTTTCTCTCTCATATTTTCACAGCTATTTCATGTTTTCAATATGGGCAGCAGCACTTCCTTTTTTAATTCAGAAGCGTTCAGGAATAAATATGTATGGGGTGCAATTATTCTTTCGCTAACTATTTTGTTTGGCACCTATGCAATTGAGCCGATAAGAAATGTCTTATCAGTCTATGAAATGTCTGTATACGATTTGCTTATTTCGTTTGGCGCAAGCATCGTTTCACTGATAATTATTCAGATAGCTAGAAAATTAAAAATTGTAGTTCAATAAATATGAAAGAAATCGTAAAGTATATCTTTTTATTTGCCTCCCTCTGCTTAAGTTCAATTCCGGTATTTTCTCGGGACGATACTTTGAAACCTCCACCAAACAGAAAAGTAAGGGTTGTTGAGCGGACAATGATTATTAATGCAAAACCCGAAGAAGTTTTCGCTTTCATGGATGATATCAATAATACAGGCAGACACATGACAGAAAGCAATGCACAAATGGCAGGAAGTAAACTTAAATTGGAGTGGCTTACTGACTATAAAACAGGACTATATGCAAAGTACAGATGGACTGGAAAAGTAATGGGAATGAAAATGAACTTTATTGTTATTGTTACTCAATGGGACAAAGGAAAATCCAAAAAATGGGAAACAACCGGAGAAGCAAAAATGATTGTGATTTCGTGGTATAGGATGTATTTAGAATTGAACCCGAATGGCGATGGAGCCACTACAGCGAAACTCGGCATTTTATATACCAAATCAAAAAACATGCTGGGATTTCTATTAGGAAAAAGGTATTCAATTTGGTGTGTGAAAAGTATGCTAAAAGACACTAAAAAACATTTTGCTGAACATGAAAGAAAATGAATAACCAACACTTACATAAATTAAGAGTAAAGAATATTGGGATAGACACCTATCGTGAGAATACCATTTATATGCGCGCAGATTGCCATATATGCCAATCTGAAGGATTTACTGCCCTAACAAGAGTGATGGTAAATTTTAGTGGAAGAAGCATTGTTGCAACACTTAATGTGGTTTATTCTGAATTAATACATCACAACGAAGCGGGTCTTTCCAGAGAAGCAATGAAACGATTGGAAGTAAAAGATGGTGATGAAATTAACATTACTCATCTTGATCACATTGAATCATTAAGCAAGGTTCGTGCTAAAATCTATGGAAAAGAATTGAATGAGATTTCTTACCATGAAATTATTTCGGATATAGTAGCAGGGAAGTATTCCAATGTTGAGTTATCCGCTTTTGTTTCTTCCTGTGCCGATGATAATCTTTCTGTAAATGAAATAATATCGCTCACAAAAGCAATGATTAATACCGGGCAGAGAATAAACTGGGGGAAAGACATGGTGCTTGATAAACATTGTGCAGGCGGGCTTCCCGGCAATCGTACCACTCCTATTGTTGTAAGTATTGTTGCCGCAGCAGGTTTAATGATTCCCAAAACTTCATCAAAAGCAATTACTTCTCCTGCCGGAACGGCTGATATGATGGAAGCGATTACTCGCGTTGATTTATCCGTTGAGGAAATGAAAAAAGTGGTGAAAAAAGAAAATGGTTGTTTTGTAGGAGGTGGTTCTATGCAATTGGGTCCTGCTGATGATATTCTTATTTCAGTAGAGAAGGCACTTGACATAGATAGCCAGGGTCAAATGATAGCGTCTGTGCTTTCCAAAAAAGCGGCAGCAGGATCAACACACGTATTAATTGATATTCCGGTCGGGAAAACGGCAAAGGTTCGTTCAAATGAAGAAGCCCTGCATCTTCAATATTATTTCAAAGCAGTTGCAGAGGCTATTGGATTAAATGTAACTGTTGTTATTACAGATGGGAGACAACCTGTTGGAAATGGCATAGGGCCTGCATTGGAGGCAATAGGAGTGCTTTCTGTTTTAAGAAACGAAACAAATTGCCCCAAAGACCTTAAAGAACGTTCGCTGGTACTTGCCGGAGAATTATTGACAATGTCAGGGAAATTTGAACAGGGCAAGGAAAAACAAGTTGCAAAAGAAATTCTTGAAAGCGGAAAAGCTCTTAATAAATTTATGGCTATTTGTAAGGCACAAGGCGGATTTACAGAGCCGGAATACGGGAAATATCGTTTTGATGTTTTGTCTGAGAAAAGCGGCATTATAAAAGAAATTGATAACCGAAAACTTGCCCGTATTGCCAAACTTGCGGGTGCACCAAAATCGTCAAGAGCAGGTGTATGGTACAATGCACATATTAATTCAAAAATTTCAACAAGAGACTTGCTGTTTTCCATATACGCTGATGCGAAAGGAGAATTAGAGTATGCAAAAGACTATCTGAAAAGCATAAATGATTTAATCATAATTGAATAATGAAAAAAATTGTATTCGCACTTTCTTGCAATGAACTTCTTGCAAAAAGCATTTCGGAGAAACTTAGTGCTGAAACAGGACAAATAGAAATACGTTACTTTCCTGACGGTGAAACTTATGTTCGTGTATTATCAAATGTACTCGGCAAGGACGTAATCATTGTAGCAACATTACATAATCCCGATGACAAGTTGTTGCCACTTTATTTTCTATCGAAATTGCTGAAAGAGCTAAAAGCAAACAAAGTTACGCTCGTTGCTCCTTACCTTGCTTATATGAGACAGGATAAACGGTTTAAAGAGGGAGAAGCTGTTACGAGCGAGTATTTTGCAAAACTTCTTTCTTCATTCACGGATGAAATTATAACGATTGATCCCCATCTTCACCGCAGGCACTCTATGTCGGAAATTTATACTGTTCCCTGCAAAGTCATTCATGCTTCCGAACTAATTTCAAAATGGATTAAAGAAAATGTAAATCAACCCTTGCTCATCGGACCCGATAGCGAAAGCGAACAATGGATTTCAGAGGCAGCAAAAAATGCAAATGCTCCGTTTATTATCCTTGAGAAGAAACGATTGGGAGATAATGAAGTAATAATTTCCATTCCACAGGTAGAGAAATATAAAAACCACACACCAGTATTGGTAGATGATATCATTTCTACTGCTCATACAATGATTGAAACAATTGGACATTTGAAAGAAGCAGGAATGAAATCTTCTGTTTGTATCGGAGTCCATGCAGTCTTTGCCGGAAACGCGTTTGAGGAATTAAAAAAAACAAGTGCGAAAGAAATTATCACTTGCAATACTATTCCGCATGAGAGTAATGGAATAGATATTTCAGACTTGTTGGTTTCTGCAATTTAACGATGTAACCTCCATCAATCACCTTTTTGATTTCCTTTAGCGTGTTTCAGCACTTTTGCTTCCACATAAAAAATAATTTCTTCGGCTATATTTTTACATTGGTCACCAACGCGCTCGAGTTTCCGGATGGTGGAGAGTATGTATAACCCCTGCTCCAAGTTGTCGGGATTCTTTCTGATATAATCTGCTACTACCGAATTTGCCTTGATATTAATTTCATCCAGCATTTCATCGCGCTGGAAAATTCTTCGTGCGAGTTTTGTGTCCTCATTTGTAAATGAGGTCAGCACATCCTGAAGTATGTCGGTTGCTTCTTCAAACATTACAAGCGTTTCGGTTTGTGATAATAATTTTTCATCAAACGAATGATTGGCGTTGACAATAAATTTTGCAATACCTTCTGCAATATCACCTGTGCGTTCGAGGTTGTTATTTGTTTTGAGAACTGAAAGAACAAAACGCAAATCAACGGCAACAGGGTTGAAGAGCGCGAATATATTTTCGCAGTCGCGGTCGATTTTCAATTCAAAGCCGTTCACCCGTTTTTCATTGGCGATTACTTCCCGCGCCAGATCCTTGTCAAATGTAACGATGGCTTCCTGCGTTTTTTTCAATTGCTGTATAATGAGATTCCACATATTGGTAATCTCTGATTTCAGTTGTTTGAGTTCTTCGTCTAAGTGTGTCATGCTTGAAAGTGTTAGTCGTTAATCTTTAATTGTTATTCTTTGTTTGTGGGTTTATCCGAATCTTCCTGTAATATAATTTTGTGTTCTCGGGTTTTTGGGGTTGGTGAAAATTATTTTTGTGTCATCGTATTCAATCAGTTCTCCGAGATAGAAAAAACCTGTTTTATCGCTTACGCGCCCTGCCTGTTGCATGTTGTGTGTTACAATTATTATGGTGTAATTCTTTTTCAGTTCGTAAATCAGTTCTTCAATTTTAGCAGTGGAAATAGGGTCAAGCGCGGAAGCGGGTTCGTCCATGAGAATTATTGAAGGTTCAATAGCCAATGCACGGGCAATACATAATCTTTGCTGTTGTCCACCTGAGAGTTCAAAAGCCGATTTCTTCATTTTATCTTTTACTTCATCCCACAAAGCGGATTGATGAAGCGAACGCTCCACTCTTTCTTCAATGAATTTTTTATCATTTATTCCATTTACACGCAAACCATAGGCAACATTTTCAAAAATAGATTTCGGAAACGGATTTGGTTTCTGAAAAACCATCCCGACATTTTTCCGCAAATCATCAATGTTTGTTTTCCTGTCGTAAATTTCTTGTCCGTCAATAAAAATATCTCCTGTAATTTTTACTCCGTCAATCAAATCATTCATTCGGTTAAATACTCGGAGAAAAGTAGATTTTCCACAGCCCGAAGGACCAATAAGGGCGGTTACTGTGTTTGCAGAAATTTCCATCGTGATTCCTTTCAGCGCATGAAAATCACTGTAATATAAATTTACCTGATGTGTTCTTATCTTCATATTAATTCATTTTAACTTTATTTCCGAAATATCTTCTTAACCCGTTGGCTAGTAAATTCACAATGAGAACAATCGCAATCAATACAAGCGCAGTGCCGTAAGCAATCGGGCGTGATTCTTCTATGTTTGTTCCGCTCGTTGAAATCACATAGAGGTGATAGGGCAAAGCCATCACCTGGTCGAAAATACTTGTGGGAAGTTTTGGCAGAAAATAAGCTGCGACCGTAAAAAGAATTGGCGCGGTTTCGCCTGAAACTCTGCCGATGGAAAGAATTAATCCTGTAATAATATTCGGAAGCGACATTGGCAATACAACTCTGCGTATTGTTTGAAGTTTTGTTGCGCCCAGCGCGTAACTTCCAAGACGGAAAGAATGGTCAACTGCTTTTAATGCTTCTTCGGTTGTGCGAATGACAACGGGAAGCGTGAGCAAGCCGAGTGTTAAACTTCCTGCGAGAATAGAATCACCGAAGCCGAGGGTATTTACAAACAAACTCATTCCGAAAAGCCCGAAAACTATTGAAGGAATTCCCGCAAGATTGTTTGTCATAAGTTTTACGAAGCGTTTGAAGAATCCATCCTTTGCGTATTCATTAATATATATTGCTGAAAGAACTCCAATTGGGAAAGCGAAGAGCATACTACCCGCTATTAAATAAAAAGTGCCGATAATAGCAGGATAAATTCCGCCTTTGGTCATTCCATCTTCTGGCATGGCGGTAAGAAATTCCCATGAGATTGCCCGGAATCCTTTTATAGTAATAAATGATAGGATAATTATGAGAATTGCCACAACTGAAAAGCTGAGAATGCGAAAAAGATTAAATGCAATTGCTTGCTTTAACATTTTATTGGAACTTATTTTTTCCCCTTCTGCCATTTACTGTTTGTTGTATTTTCTTTTTTTAGAAATATATTCTACTAAAAGATTTGTTGCCATTGTGAGGATGAATAATATGCAACCAAGCGCGAACAATGCTTCGTAATGCAAACCACCCTGAGGCGCTTCGCCCAGCTCAGCAGCGATAGTAGCGGGAATTGTGCGAACGGGTTCTAAGATTGTATGCGGAATTACAGCCGCGTTTCCTGTTACCATCAGCACTGCCATTGTTTCTCCGATAGCGCGACCGATTCCGAGAATTGCGGCTGCGGTAATTCCTGACATGGAGTAGGGAATGATTACACGCGCGATTGTTTGCCATTTGTTTGCTCCAAGAGCCAAACTTGCTTCTTTCATTGCGCGGGGAGTAGTTCGGATTGCGTCTTCAGAAATGGTAATGATGGTCGGCAAAGCCATAATTCCTAAAACAATACTCCCTGCCAAACCTGTTTCGCCAACCGGCAAGTCAAAAACTTTTTGAATAAGCGGAACAATTACGATTAATCCGAAGAAACCATAAACCACAGAAGGGATTCCCGCGAGAAGTTCAATGAGTGGTTTTAAAATTCTGCGAACTTTTTCGCTTGCAATTTCTGCCATATAAATTGCGGTTGCCAAACCAAGCGGAAGCGCGATCAGTATCGCCATCAAACTAACCCATAGTGTTCCGAGTATCAACGGGAGAACTCCTAATTGAGAAGCGGGTTGTGCGGTCGGAAACCATTCTTTGCCCGAAAGAAATTTTCCAACGGATATTTTGTCCATCGGAAGTTTTCTTCCTGCAAAGTGTTTATCTATATATTTTTCTGGGATGAATGCGATAATTCCTGTAAGACTATCCACCAAAGAAGAAATACACTTGGGAACATACTGAAGCGAATCTCCCAACTGCTCATCGGTAAAATAATTGCTGATGTCGTCAATGCGGAAAAGAATTATTGAATCGTTGTTCCCTCCGAGCGTTTTCCAGTTGGTGATGTTCTGGTCAAATATATTTTTCATGTCTAAAGAAGAAATTTCTTTCACTGAATTATTTTTGTTCAGCGCAATGGCAAATCCTTCTTCTATGGGAGTTTTATTGAAAACACCCATTCCTTCCCTGAATAAAAAAACGACAATGAGCAGAACAGTTAATGTTGTAACCGAACTGCTCAAAAAGAAAATTCCTTCAATGAACTTCTCTATGAAGCGTCTGAAAAACCTTTTCATATTTTTTAATCGTCCATTTCTTCGTGTATCATTTCTTTTAGCATACCTGAGATCATATTTATTTTTATCGGCTTATTTAGATATTGAGTTCCCCCGGATTGATGCGCTGACATTGCGAGATACTCATCACTATCCGCAGTGAGGAAAAGAACAGGCACATCTTTCAGCATTTTTATTTTTCTAATCTGTCTGCACATTTCTATTCCGTCCATTTCGGGCATTCGTATGTCGGCAATGATTGCGTCAGGCAGAATCTGAATTGCTTTGCTCAGTCCGTCTTTTCCATTTAATGATGTTGCCACTTCAAATCCTTCCTTTTAAAATTGTATGATAAAAATTCGAGTATATCTTTTTCGTCATCTACAATCAGTATTTTTTTGTTTCTCATTTAAAATCTTTAACTAGTATTTCTTCTTCTGTTATTTTATATCCTACACCTGTTATGGTTCGGATGAGTTTGTCTCCTAATTTTTTGCGGATGTTCACTATGTGAACGTCTACTGTTCTATCATTGGATTTAGATTTTTCGCCCCACACCTTTTCAAATATTCGTTGCCGTGAAAAAACTTTTCCGGGGACTGAGCAGAGGAGACGAAAGAGTTCAAACTCCTTGCGGGGAAGCTCAATTTCCTTCCCCGCTATTATCACTACATATTTCTCTCGGTCAATTATTATACTCATACTTCAATATCATTTGCTGAGTGGCACATAGCCCACTTCTCCAACTATTTTTTGTCCATCAGCAGATAAAATAAAATCAATAAGCGGTTTTACTTTTGCTGCGTCTTTTGTGAGATAGTAGTAATACAGAGGACGGGTAATAGGATATGTTTTTGATTGTGCGTTTGGAACGGTTGCTTCTACATAGGTTTTTCCTTTGTCATACGAAACTTTTACGTCCTTCACGGTTTTTTCCATATAGGCAAGACCGATGTAACCGATTGCCCCTTTAGTTTGGCTTATACTTTGAACGATTGCGCCAGTCGCTGGCATATTGAGAACAGTAGAGCCATAATTTTTATTATTCAAAACATGTTCTTTGAAAAATTCGTAAGTGCCTGAACTGGATTCGCGCGAGTAAGCAATTATTTTTTCATCATCACCGCCCACATCTTTCCAGTTGGTGATTTTTCCTGTGAAGATTCCTTCCAGTTGTTCGCGGGTAAGTTGCGATACTTTATTATTGGGATTTACAATTATGGAAAGAGCGTCATTGGCGATAACAACTTCTTTGTATGCTTTTCCTGCGTCCTGCAATTTCATCTTTTCGCTCATTTTTATTTTGCGTGATGACATTGCAATGTCGGTTGTACCATCAAGGAAAGCAGCAATCCCAACTCCGCTTCCTCCACCAATGACGGTGATTTTTGCCATTGGATTTTTTTTCATGAACACTTCGGCTTCTTTCTGCGAGAGCGGAAGAACAGTATCGCTTCCTTTAATTTTGATGTTGATGTCTCCGAGTTTGAATGCGACTGCTGAAATAATTATTGTTCCGAACAGCGCGATTGTTTTTATCTTTTTCATATTGTTTGTTTTTATCGTTACAAATTTCATGTTATTGTATGTTTTGAATGTTAACCAAACATGAAGGTTTGATTAAGAGATTGTTAAGTTTTTAGAATTTATACTGCATTCTAAGGGTGAAAACATTATCTGTGAGGTCTTTCCCCCATAGAGCGATGTTTTTAGTGGTTTCGTTTGTTACCATGTCATAATAGGCGGTGAACTTCACATTTGTGTCCCAACGGTAAACCCAGCCAATTCCAATTGTTGTATACTTCAGGTCTGTTGTGCCTGTTTTTGCAAATGTTTTTCCCGAAGGGGCTGTAACTGTTTTACCAATGTTATCGCCTTCCACATCCGTATTAGGATCATACCAGTCGTACTTCAAAACCAATTGGTGTTTTGTGTGGGCGATGTTTTGTAAAAAGTAGAAATATGCTCCGTTGAAGTTCCTTATATATGTATCAGAAGTAGGTTGTGTTTCGGGACTTTTGCTTGTAGAAGAAGTTCCGGGCTGTTGCCCCTGAATATATTCTGCGCGAAGTGAAGTAATTCCTGCAACCCAATCAATACTTATCTGTGCGTCTGCACCTATGTATTGTCGTTTTGCAATCGCACCATAATTAAGTGTGTCCTTATCTCTTTCAAATGCGTTCAGCCCGAGTGAATCGCTTGCGATGGTATATACCTTGCTTGTGTTTTGCCTCCATCCACCATTATAATAGGAAGCGCGGATGCCCCAATTAATATTTTCTTTCTTGTTTGTTTTATTAATCCCGATGTTACCTATGAAATCTTTCTGATAATCAAAGTCAACTGCTTTCGGTCCTGATCCGTTGAATATTCCACCTTCTATTTTTAGAAAATTCCATTTAGAAGTTTTTGGCGGTTGAAAAGTCAGTTTCGCTCCTACTTCTCTTTCATCAGGAAAAATTGTCTGAAACAATCTTGAACGCTCTGGTGTTTCGCGCATACTTGATGAATAAGAAATTTCAAAACCGAACGGGCGGTCAAACACTCCCGCCTGCAAACTCAGTGCTTTTGTCCAAGGGTCGGTTATTTTTACATAAGCGTCTTTTATTCCGACACCTTTTTCAGTAACATCAACCTGAATGGTATATAAGGCAAGCGCATTGTCGTAAGCGATTTTGAATCTTCCCCTTCGAACTGAAAACCTTTTATCTGCATTGGCTGGGAAATCGCCTCCTGCAAATGATTTTATTCCATTTGAATCTGCTACCTGAAATTGCGCTTGCAGGTATCCTGAGATTTTTATTTTCTTCAGCAAATCCAAATCATTTTTCAATTTGAGAATACTTACCGCCTGTGTGTCTAAAGGATTGACAGGTGCTTCCTGTGCATTTGCGCTGTTGTTCAGCCATAAGGAAGCAACTGCACTTATTGCTCCGAGTAAAATTGTTTTTTTCATAATCTTTATTTAGTTTTTATTTGACGCAAAGAAATAGGTATGGCATTAATCGAATGTTACGCGTACATTAAATGTTCTTTAATGAGTTGTTAAGTTTTGTTAGGAATTATTTAACAGGGCTTGGATTATGAAGGAAGAATTCTTAGTTTTTTGCCCTCTATAAATCAGATATCTTGGAGATAAACAAATCCTGACAATAATCATATCAGGTTCTGATTTCAGTCATGCTTTCGTTTTTATTACTGCCACATCTTTACCCCATAATTCACAATCATGCAGTTGACAATTATTCAAACACAAACCCCGTGGAATCAAAATCAATATTCAAGGGGGTAAACCGCTTTTAATATGAAATACATTACATCTCCCAAAAGTTCCTTCTTATTGGAAGCGCCATTAGAAGTGCTTCATTCCGAAAGCTTAGAATGGCTCGAAGAAATTGAATTTCTGAAAGACGAAACCGCGTTCTTTTACGCATTAATCGTGAAAAAAACAAAGCAGGATCCATCGGTATTCAAAATCAAGGAAGCGAAAGACGTTGAAAAGCATCTCATTTACGTTTCCGCTGAGAAAATTGACGACCTGAAAATGGAAGTACAAGCACATGAGCGATTTCTCGCGCGGCTGTTGGATAATCCAAAGTTGAACGAACAGTTGTACCGATCACGACACAAGGTCATCACTGAAAAGATCCATTCTTTCGAATATGAGTTCAAAAAGATGAAGAGAAAGGTTTTTCTGTTGGCAGAAAAGGCTTCCGGAAAGAAAAAAGCGCTCAGTATCTGAACAATACTTAATTAACGTCCCATGCCACTCGATTTTGAAAAACAAGCGCAAAAAGGAAATAAATTCTTAAAGGATGTTGCCGAAGAACTGGGCAACAAAGCCGATACTTCGAATGCAGGGCGTATGCTTCAGGCGGTACTTCATACTCTGAGGAATCACCTCCCTTTTGAAGAAAACCTTAAACTTCTTTCACAATTGCCAATCGCACTGAAAGGGGTTTATGTTCATGAATGGTCGCCTGAAAAAAAACGCGATATAAGTCGAAAAAGAAATGACTTTATTGAAGAAGTCTTGCGCTATGCCGATGGAACCTGTCTTCATGGATTTTCCGATATCCAGAAAGGCACCGAAGCGGTTCATGCGGTATTCAAAACACTAAAACAGTATATTTCCCCGGGAGAATTCAATAAAATGGAAGCCGTGCTTCCGGATCAGTTAAAAAAACTTGTTCGGGAAAGCATTTATTCGAAAACTTTAACATTAAATCTTGCAAGCAAAAAATGAGAACTATCCTTGTCCCCACCGATTTTTCAAAAAACGCAAAAAATGCGCTTGATTACGCTGCATCCGTAGCTAAAAAGGAAAACTCCAAATTGATCCTCTTGCATGCATTTCATATTTTTTATCCTTCTTCGGAAATTCCGGTTGCAATGGTTGTTGAAGAAGTATCCGGAACTCAAAAAAAAGCGGAAGAAGAATTAAATAAACTGTGTCTGGAAATAAAGAAAAATAAAAAATTGAAGTGTGATTTTATATGCAGAGAAGGGTTAGCAGTGGATATATTACTGGAAGTATCCAGGAAAATCCGGCCTGATCTTATTATTATGGGCACAAAAGGAGCGAGCGGTATCCGGGAGGTTATATTAGGAAGCAATACCGCCAAGGTGATCGAGAAAGCAATTTGCCCCGTAATCGCAGTGCCTGCAGGCGCATCTTTTAAAGGGATACGGAATATCGTATTTTCAACCGACTACCACGAAAGCGATGTGAATGCTCTGAAAAAAACAACAGGTATTGCCAAGATATTCGGGAGCCGGATAAACATACTGCATGCCTCCGACCGGGAATTTACGCAGGAAGTGGAAGAAGGATTGATGCGGCAATTTATGAAAACCGTATCAAAAAAAATAAAGTATAGCAAAATATCGTCCTTAGTAAAATATGGCGAACTGCCGGAAAATATTCTCCAGGACTACATTAAGAAGAAAAAACCCGATTTGATAGCCATGTCCACACAACGCAGGAGTTTGCTTGAAAAACTTTTCGGAACAAGTATCACCAAAAAGATGGCTTATCATACAAACGTGCCCCTGCTTGCCTTTCATCATAAACACGAATCAGTTGTTTTTATTTAACACCGCGCATGAATACAAAATATAAAATACTGCTTGCAACAGATTATTCTGAAGCGGTAATGAACGCTGAACGTTATGCCGTTCAGTTTGCCAAAGCCACCAATTCCATATTGGTATTCCTTCATATATATGACACGCCTTTGCCGCCTCCCAAGATAACCATGAGCTATAAAGATATGCTGGTGAATACAAAAGCGTTTGAAATAGAAAAGCTGGAAAATCATCGGGAAAAATTGTTTCAGACCCTGAATATAAAACCGGGAGGAATAGCCGGAGAGTGCATTGTGCGCGAAGGGCTTGCAGGAAAGCAGATCAGAAAAGAAGCAAAGGAGACAGATGCGGATTTTATTATTGTCGGAACACATGGAGCTACAGGATTTCGCGAAGTGTTTTTCGGAAGCCATTCATGGGATGTGATAAAAAAATCCAGTGTGCCTGTGATCGCTGTCCCGAAAGAGGCGCTTTTCACAGGATTCAAAAATATCGTATTTGGAACGGAATACAGAGAGGGGGAGATACCTGTTCTGAATTTTCTCACAAAGTTCGCAAAGCATTTTGACGCGGAAGTAACGGTGCTGCATTCCACTAACTATGTTCTTTCCAAGCATTTTGAAAAAGATATGTTTGAGCGGTTTCGGAATGATATTAAAGGGAAGGTAGTGTATGATAAGATAAAAATCGAGCTCATCAAAAGCGGAAATGTAGTCGATGGATTGAACAGATTCTGCGAGCGTACGAAAGCAGATCTGCTGGTAATGTCACCTCAACAGCCTTATCTTCTTGAAAAAATCTTTACTCCTGATCCGAGTATGACAAAAAAAATGAGTTTTCATGCAACTACCCCTCTGATGACAATTCCGGATTTCTATAATCCTGAATACATTGATTTCTGGAAACATTTTGCCCAGGGCGATTATGTGAATGAAGATTTCTGACGTATGTTTGCGCCCCTGTGACAACACTTTCGGAAACAAATGAAATTAAAATCCGCACCATGCGGATCACTTTGTTGGTCAGCGTGGCGCTGATGGTCATCAAGTTTACCGCATACTTCATAACAAATTCAGTCGCTGTTTTATCCGATGCATTAGAAAGCATCATCAATGTAACTGCAGGATCGTTTGCATTGTACAGCATTTATTACGCTTCTCAGCCCAAAGATGCAGATCATCCTTACGGACACGGGAAGATCGAAAACCTTTCAGCAGGATTTGAAGGGTCCTTGATCTTCATAGCTGGAATTGCTATCATTGCCGAAGCAGTATATGCTTTTTTCTTTCCGCCAGAATTAAAGAAATTAGATACCGGCCTGATGATTGCAGGTTTTGCAGGGCTTTGTAATTTTATCATGGGCACTTATCTCGTGCAAAAAGGAAAACATTTCAATTCCTTTACGATGGTGGCAGACGGGAAACATCTCATCAGCGATACGATTTCCAGTATCGGGTTGATTGTCGGGCTGGGGATAATTTATTTTACCAATATTTTCTGGATAGATAATATCCTTGCAATTATTTTCGGGTGTGTGATCCTCTTTACGGGATTTAAACTGGTTCGTGAATCGGTTACCAATCTTCTCGACAAGGCAGACCTTGAGAAACTGAATTACCTGATCTCCCTTCTGAACAAGAACCGCAGGCCCAAATGGATCGATATACATAACCTGCGCATTCTGAAGTATGGTTCCCGCCTTCATGTGGATGCCCATCTTACTCTCCCGTGGTATGATTCCCTTGAAGAATCGCACAAAGAAATGATATTAGTTGAAAAAATAATCAGAGAAAGCCTGGGAGATGAGATCGAATTTTTTATTCACGCGGATCCATGCCCGTCCGCTTCCTGCCCGGTTTGTATAGTGGAGAATTGTCCGCAGAGAAAGACTTCTTTCATCAAAAAACTGAACTGGACCGTTGAAAATCTCATGCCAGACGAAAAACATAAAATCTGAAGTTCGGAGCTTAATAATCAAAGAGTTTTCTCGTAATAAACAGGGTCGCCATTGATTGGCGCAATATCTCTTTTGAATTTATCAATGAGGGTCTTTTCACTTGGTGTAACAGGGGGGAATGCTTTTGCCACTTTATCCATCACCCGGAGGAAAGTCTCCTTTAATTTCGGACTGAGATAGTGGCTATTAAGTTTGATCTGGTCCATCGCCCATTTGTACGTGGTGAGGGCATCTGCCTTGTCCTTATCCATCATTTGAAAAATAATGTCGGAAACATCGAAAGCATAGTCCTTGCAGCGGAGTTCCGCTTCAACTATGTCGTGGAATTTTTTTCGTTCTTCTTTCTGAACGCTGCCGTCAGCGCGTGCAACGGCATAAGCAAGTTCGCCTATGGCGTAATGGAGACTTTCAACCGGTGTCATGAGTGTTGTTGTTAATTGTTATTATACGGATGGTATCTGGTATAAAAGATCTGAATCATATTTCCGAATATTCTTCCCCTGCACCTTCCACCCTGAAGTTGCAGGTAATCTATGAAAATTTACAGTGAACACAGGAAGGGATGCATGGCTCACCACATCCTCAGCAATGCTTCCCTGAAAAAGATGCGACAGCCCGTTTTTGCCGTGTGTGCCTAGTGCGATCATATCCGCACCCAGAGCACCGGCACTTCGCCTGATGCCTTCCTCTTTTGAATCAGCGTAATATATGCTTGTGGAAAATTCGAATGCTTTGTTTCTGCCTCTGAATTTCTCAATCAGCTTTTCTGTTTGAGAGGATGTTTCAAAATTATTCAGCGTAATTATTTTTGCAAGAACCAACTTTGCCTTTAACAACTTTGCAATATGGCTGACAGCAGGCAGAATTTCCTCCGTTTCCTTCGAAAAATCGGCAGCAAACAGGATGGTGTCCAACTTCGGATTTTTCATGGCATGTTTCACGGAAAGAACCGGGATTCCCGCATTACGTACAATTTTCTCTGCATTGGTACCTATGAATTTCTCCTGCAACCCGTTCCTGCCATGGGTACCCATTACAATCATATCTATCTTATATTTTTGGGCGGCTTTAAGGATCATCTCAGGCACAGAACCCAGTTCAATTATTTCCTCCACATCCGCGCCTTTAAAAGTTTTACCATTTCGTATCTTACCCATTCTTGCTTTTGTCAATTGCATCATTTCCATCATGAAATGGGTATCCATCCGCGTTTCTTTGTTACCGTTCGCACTCAGCGAAGGAGAGGGAATATCCAATACATGCAGCAAGTAGATGGTTGCATCTGATTTTTCTGCCAGCAAGGCAGCATAACTATATGCCGCAGCAGAACAGTCTGAAAAATCCGTAGGAACTAAAATTGATTTGCTCATAGTTGTTGTTTTTTTTGAATTTATTCGCCATTATACATCCAGCCTATAAGTCCGCCTAACCCAAGCATTATTGCTCCTACAAGTCCGGCTTCAAAAAGGTGCCCGGTCGAAAAGCAATAAATGAGCGCTAAAAGATAGACCACCGCAGAAAGTCCTGCATACACACGAAGTCCCTGCCTGTCCATTTGACGTGCGAGGCTGTTCTGATTATTTGTTTCCATAAGTAGCGGTTTTTTTTATATGTAAATATGTGGGTTGCTTTAAAAATATACGCTGATGATTGTCAGAAAAAGGCATGATATATATCATGGTGTACATGGATTTCATATTCGTTCTTTGTAAGTTTTAGATATATAGAAAATGAGTACCTTCGAGGTTAGCCAATCACAGGCAAAAAAAATGGACAGTAAAGAAGGTCTGGAAGCGCTCTTTGAGTTCGCCACGGAAGGTATATTGGTCACCAATCATACCGGAACGATTATAAAAACCAACCCCGCCACTGAACGAATGTTCGGTTATGGAAAAAACGAGTTGATTGGAAAAAAAGTAGAAGTTCTTGTTCCTGCCAGACATTCACATTCCCACGTAGCTCATCGTGATAAATACAACGGAAGTCCTCATGCCCGATCTATGGGAGCAGCTATGGACCTGTATGCAAAACGGCAGGATGGAAGCGAATTTCCGGTAGAGATAAGTTTAAGCCCATTCACTGCTTCAGACGGGCAATTCGTCATTGCATTTATCATTGACATTACGATACGCAAAAAAGCTGAAGAATCCGTTATACAACAGAAAAAAGAACTGGAACTGCTGAATACAGATCTGGAAAAACGAGTGAAAGAGCGCACCATGATACTGGAGGAAGCCATTTCGGAATTAAACCAGACAAAGGAAGAGCTGAATGATGCCCTGCAAAAAGAAAAAGAATTGAACGATCTCAAATCACGCTTTGTGTCCATGGCATCGCATGAATTCCGAACACCGCTTGCCACCATCCTTTCTTCGCTTTCACTGGCTACTAAATATTCCGAAAAGGGCGACAAAGAAAACCAGGCTAAACACATAAACAGGATCAAGACTTCCATTGGAAACCTGACGGACATACTGAACGATTTTCTCTCCATCAGCAAGTTTGAAGAAGGCAAGATATCCGCTTCTCCTGAAAAATTAAATATCAAGGAATTTGTATCAGAATTACTTAAAGAGGTTCAATCCATAGTTAAGACCGGACAGAACCTTGATTACACCCATAGCGGATATGCAGAGACGGTTTCGGATAAAAAATTTCTGAGGCATATTTTATTGAACCTTCTTTCCAACGCCATTAAATTTTCTCCGGAAGGAAAGTCTATTGTGTTAAAGACCGAAGTAAACAAGTCGCATTTCATTTTTTCCGTGAAAGACAGCGGCATCGGGATCTCGGAAGAGGACCAGAAGCACTTGTTCGAACGTTTTTTCAGGGCGCATAACGCTACCAACATACAAGGAACAGGGCTGGGATTGAATATTGTATCCAAGTATGTGGAAATGCTGGATGGAACCATTGATTTTAAGAGCGCTCTTGCAAAAGGAACAACATTTACTATTCATCTGCCAACAGGAAATGGAAACTGATAAATATCATATTGGCTGCTGATAAAAATCAGGGCACCGTGAATATCATGCATTACTTTCGAATAAATATCAGATACAAATGAGCAAATCAATTCTTCTTATTGAGGACAACAAAGATATGCGCGAAAACACTTCCGAGATTCTGGAGTTGGCGCATTACAAGGTTCAAACGGCAAAAAACGGAAAAGAAGGAGTTGACCTTGCCCAAAAGAGCAAGCCGGACCTTATCATCTGCGACATCATGATGCCGTTGCTTGATGGCTATGGCGTGCTTCACATGCTTTCAAAAAATAATGAAACCGCAGGCATTCCGTTCATCTTCCTCACTGCCAAAGCAGAGCGCAGCGATCTGCGAAAAGGAATGGAGATGGGCGCTGATGATTATTTGACCAAACCTTTTGACGACATTGAGCTGCTGAACGCGGTGGAAAGCCGGTTAAAAAAGTCGGACATGATGAAAAAGGAATTCTCCAAAAACATGGAAGGACTCAACGAGTTCATCACCAGCGCGAAAGGCATTGAAGACCTGAAAAAACTTTCACATGAACGCGATGTAAGGATATTTAAGAAAAAAGAAAATATTTATTCAGAGGATGGGTACCCGCGGGGAGTTTATTTTGTGGTGAAAGGAAAGGTGAAGACTTATAAAACACACGAACAGGGAAAAGAATTCATTACCGGACTTTTTAAAGAAGGGGATTTTTTCGGATACCTCGCTCTACTGGAAGAAGAGGGAAAATACACTGATTCCGCAATGACATTGGAGGATTCAGAAGTTTGTCTGATTCCCAAGGATGATTTCTTTTCATTGGTATATAAAAATGCGGAGGTATCGCGCAAGTTCATCAAGATGCTTTCAGATAATCTGCAGGAAAAAGAAGACCATCTTATTAAGTTGGCATATAACTCGGTCAGAAAGCGTGTTGCCGAAGCGTTGGTTACGCTAAGCAACCGCTATAAAAAAGACGGGGAGCAGCAGTTCAGCATGAATATTTCGCGCGAGGATCTTGCCAATCTGGCCGGCACCGCCACCGAAACCACCATACGCACACTCAGCGATTTTAAAGAAGACGGGCTTGTTGACATCAAGGGGGGCACCATTGCTGTAATGAATTACGACAAGCTTGCCCGAATGAAGAACTAGCCTTCTTTCCAACTGATTTCTATCACGTCCGTCTCTGACGACAGTCATTCCGGTGCTTGTGCGTTATGCGTACTCTTGTCCTAAGATTTGCCGTATGCACACTATTCTACATAACCACGAAATCGCGGGAGCGTTGATTGCCCGGGTATTTTTAGGGCTGCTGTTTTTTTTTCAGGGCTTTGATGCCGTATTTCGGGTGAAGATAAGCGGGGTACTTCAAACGATAGAAGATCCATTGTCGAGGATTGGATTACCCCGGTTCTTTATTGTATCAGGAGCTTACTTTACTTCATACGTTGAATTAATCGGAGGTTTTTTTCTGATCATTGGCTTTGCAAAATATTATGCCATGTATCTGTTGGGAATAGATCTGGTGATTGCTTCCATTGCATTCGGAATTGTGAAGCCCATGTGGGATATGCAATATGCTTTCCCGCGCCTTGCACTGCTGATATTCCTGCTGATGATCCCCTCACAGTGGGATGTAATATCCGTTGATTATGTATGGTCGATTATAAAATTCATTAAATCAATAACTCCGCAATGAGAACCATTCTTGTTCCCACAGATTATTCGGATGTTGCAAACAATGCATTGCAATACGCAGTTGAACTTGCAAAATTCAGCCGCGCGAAATTAGTTTTGATGCACGCGTATCAGGTGCCTGTTCCCACTGGGGAAGTGCCGGTCATGATGATCTCCCCGCAGGAACTTGAAAAAGAAAATCTGAAGAGGATCGAAAATCTTGAAAAGAAGTTCGCTGAAAAAACAAAAGGTGAAATCAAGATTGAATCATTGGTTCGTTCGGGGTTTGCCGTTGAAGAGATCATAGATGTAATTAAAGAAAAGAAAGCGGACCTGGTGGTGATGGGGGTTACAGGCGCTGGAAAAGTAAGTGAAGCGCTGATCGGCAGCCATACTTTCTCACTGATGAAGCAAACACAAATTCCGGTATTAGTTGTTCCCAAAGACGCCCGCTTCAATGAAGTAAAAAAAATAGTTCTTGCTTATAATTATAATGAGGCGGTAAGTAAAACAGCAATTGATAAAATCAAAGGATTTGCCCGGCTTTTTAGTGCAAAAATTTTAGTGCTGGATGTAGAAAAACCCGTTGCAGTTCCCATGTACGAAAATATGGAGGCAGGCGAATCATTAGAAAGATCATTAAAGGGTGTTGAGCATGTCCTGTTTTTTTCATCGTCAGAGGATATTGCGGATGGGATAAACACATTTGCCGATGACCATAAGTGCGACTGGGTGGCAATGATTCCTCACAAGCATAACCTCCTTGATAAGTTGTTTCACAGGAGCAATACAAAAAAAATGGCATTTCATACCCATATTCCTTTACTATCCATTCACGACTAATAAAAACACTTATGAAAATCCAGATCAATGACAAGAGAAAAATATTTGCGATTCAGGAAGAGTTCGGAAAGACATTCCCCTACCTGAAGATCGAGTTTTTCGCAAAGCCGCACCGCGTGGGCGGAGCTTCTTCAAAAAAGATCATGAAACACCCGTCAAAAACGCTGGGCGAATGCAGAACCATTCATAGCGATGGCATAATAACTATCACTTCCGGAATGACTGTAGCCGATCTTGAACAGAACTTTCGGGATATATACGGACTGTCCGTCCAGGTATTCAGAAAATCAGGACAGGCATGGCTCGAAACAACAGTAACAGACGGGTGGACATTAGAAAAACAAAACCAACAGGGAGAAATGTTATCCGATTTTTTATCTCAAAAAAAGTCTATTGAGGAAAACGAAGCTGCAGAATGAGTGTATGGTACTACAATTAGAATTTCCATTCTTGCTCCTGTTGATGTCATTGTTTTATTAACGGAACAAATACAAAAACTTATTTTTCCCCGGTCGGATTCGGTCTTGCGCCTCCGGCTGCGGCAGGTTTTTTCTGAGGAGGATTCAGTTTCAGAATTTCCAACTGGGTTTTTTTGGCTTCTGCATCGGACTGTGCTTTTTTTGCCATCTCCTCAGCTTTTTTTGCATCCGCTTCTGCTTTAGCCGCCTCCGCCTTCGCCTTTTCTGCCGCTGCCATGTCTGCCGCTGCTTTTTTGGAGACAGCCTCTGCTGTTGCTTTATCCGTAGCAGCCTGTGCAGTTTTGGCAATTGCCTCAGCTTTGGCAGCATCTGCTTTTGCTTTTTCCGCATTCGCAATGTCTGCTGTAGCCTTCTTGATGGCAGCATCCGCTGTTGCTTTTTCGGCATTCATTACTGCTACTTTTGAAATCGCATCGGCTTTGGCAGCTTCGGCTTTTACTTTTTCAGCAAGAGCAATATCCGCTGCGGCTTTTTTAGATTCGGCATCAAACTTCGATTTTTCCGCAGAAGCAATCACCGCATCTGATTTTGCCTTTCCTGCAGCCGCAATTGTTTCCTGAGCTTTTAATTTGTCTGCCTCCGCTTTTGCTTTGTCCGCTTCTGCTTTTGCTTTTATTGCTTCATTCTTTGGTTTTTCAGCTTCCGCTAATTGATTTTTTAAGGTGAGATTAGTTTCCTCTTGCTTGGCTTTGGCTGTTACTGCCGCTGCTGCTGCCGCTATTGCCTTTTCTTTATCCGCTTCGGCTTTTACCTTGGCAGCTTCCGCCTGTACTGCTGCTGCATCGGACTTGGCTTTGTTTGCTTCGGCAGTTTTCGCATCCGCATTTGATTTTGCAGCCAGGGCATCGTCTTTCGCTTTTTGCGCTGCGGCAATGGCAGCATTTGCTTTGGCTTTAGTGGCTTCAGAAGCAGAAATAGTTGCATCGGCTTTCGCTTTATCCGCCTCGGCTTTGGCTTTCACTGCCACTGCCGCTGCCGCTTCTGCATTTGACTTTGCCTTACTGGCTTCTGCTATTTTAATATCAGCAATGGCTTTCACGCTGTCGGCACGGGCCTGCATCTTCATTGCTTCGTATTTGGCCCTTTCTATTTCGAGCTGCTGTTTTTCAAGTCCGGCCTCTTTTTTGGCAAGCACCATCATGGAATCCATTTTTGCTTTTTCTTTTTCCACATCAACTACATTAACTTCCTTGATCACTTCCACCGTGGTTTCGATGGTTTCAACGACCTCCACTTCTTTTTCCACAGTTTTCTGCACTTCCACTACATCCGATACGGTCATTTCCTGCGTGAGTGTAACTACCTGCCCGGAAACATCAATATTCTCAACCGCAAACCCGCCTCCTTCAATTTTGAATATATCGTAGCTGTTGTTTTCTTCACGAACCGTTGCATAATAACGCGTTCCTCCTCCGGTGATGTAGAAATTAATGTCATCGCGCGTTGTATTGATAGGAAATCCCATGTTCTGCGGCTGGGTCCAGGTTCCGTTGTCTTTCAATTCAGAATAAAAAATATCAAATCCTCCCATCCCATCGCGATAGCCGTTGGAAGCGAAAAACAATGTTTTGCCATTGGGATTGATATAAGGAGATGTTTCGCTGAAACCGGTGTTGAGAGACGTTCCCAGATTTTTAGGGGATCCCCACTTCGCTCCTGCTTTTACGCATTGATAAATGTCGAAACGCCCTGTTCCTCCTTCGCGGTCAGAACAGAAATACAAATACTTTCCATCGGCAGAAACCGAAACGCCTGTTTCGTTAGCGCCCGAATTAATTTCCGCAATCGGTTTTGGGCTTCCCCATACCTTATCCATGTAACTGCTTACGAAAACATCTGATTGCCCTTTTGTTTCTTTACTGAAATATAGGGTGAGTCCGTCAGCTGAAATATACAGCGGAGTTTCATCTTTGTCTGTATTCCATTTGAAAGGAACCGGAGCATCCCATTTCCCGGAAACATCTTTACGTGCGTAATAAATATCCGCGTCAAACTTTCCATTAACCTTGCTCACCTGTTTGTTGGCATCCTTTACCGCCCTGCGTGAAGCGAAGAACATAACAGAATTATCAACGGTAAGAACCGGATTTGTTTCTGCATAAGAAGAATTGATGTTCTTGCCCGGATTTTTCATGGTTACATCGCGGGGATTCTTAACCGCATTCTTGGCATTGATGCAGTTGCGTATCTGCCTATCGACTGAAATTGGAGGATTACCATTAAATTTATCTTCGTACTGGAAAAATATCCACAGCGCGCTGTCAGGCTGGTTGGAAGCCAGATAGGTTTCGCCCAGAAAATACAGCGCATCATAAGGTGCATTTTTTTCTGCCACGTTGAAGAAGTCATATTTATCGGTGATCTTCTTAGCTGCTTTCTTTAAATAAGGAAGAGCCTTCGGGGATTCATCCAGTGAATTATAGTAACACATTCCCATTTTGAAATTGGCATTGGCATTATCGGGCTCTGTAGCCAGCACCTGCTGCCACACAGCCATGGCCGCACTGAACTGGCCTTTACTTAAAAGCTTGTTTCCGTCTTCCACCAGCGGAGCCAGAGGAGAAACAGGCGCAGTGCAGTTCTTGCCGTCACCCGCAAAGGCGAATGATGCTATAATGAGAAGGAAGAAAAGTGGAATGTTTTTCATTGGTATGTTTATATACGTGTATAACCGACAAAAGTAAAAAAATACCTTATTAAACACATTGATTATTTGTGAAATATTGGGGTTAAAATTGACGTGTTTGGTAAGAATCATTTGCTTACTTTTATGCCCTCATACTAGAACCAAACCAACACATTTTATCTATACGAATGAAAAAGATTCTTTGCCTGCTGTTTGTTTTTGTCCTTGCGGGTTGTTTTCAAAAAAGCTATTCTCAATCCGTTGAAGCGGGTTATTACTTTTCCAATATTCTATGTAGCAGCGGCACTCCCAAAGGCACCGGGTACAATTGGAATGGTCAATTAGGGATAGGCCAATATTCAAGTGAAGTAAATCCTGTTGCAGCAAGCGGACTGAGTGGAATTATGTCCATCTCTGGCGGTGAATATCATACGCTGGTGCTTAAAAGTGACAGTACCGTTTGGGCCTACGGAGATAACGGAAACGGGCAATTAGGAGACGGAACATACAACGCTACCACCACCGCTGTTCAGGTGTCGGGCCTTACCGGCATAAAGGCAATATCAGCGGGCGGTCAATTTTCCCTTGCCTTAAAAAGCAACGGGACTGTATGGGCATGGGGAAATAACGGTGACGGACAATTGGGGGATGGAACATACAACACCTCAAATGTTCCTGTTCAGGTAAGCGGGCTTACCGGAATTACTGCAATTGGGGCAGGATATTACCATGCACTTGCAGTAAAAAGTCCCGGTACAGTTTGGGCCTGGGGAGCAAATTGGAACGGGATGCTGGGGGATGGCACCTACGGTGGTTCCAATATACCTGTGCAAGCAATTGGCTTAACGGGAATGACCGCTGTAGCAGGGGGATACGAACATTCCCTTGCCTTGAAAAGTGATGGGACTGTATGGGGATTCGGATACAATGGATACGGACAGCTGGGTGATGGAACATACAACACAACAAATTTGGCGGTTCAAAGTATCATTACCGGTGTTTCACAAATTGCAGCCGGTTCCTATTTTTCGTTAGCAGTTAAAAGCACCGGCACCGCATGGTCATGGGGTGCTAACTGGAATGGTGCATTGGGAGATGGAACTACTAATGATAATGAATTCCCAAGTCAGATCAGTGGGCTTTCAACTATTGTCTCCATATCAGGCGGCTACGAACATTCTTGCGCGGTTGAAAGTGACGGAACATTTTGGGCGTGGGGCGATAACGGGGACGGTCAACTGGGAGACGGAAGCTATGACGACTCGTATGTTCCACTACTGCTGCGGGATTGCTGCACCGGTTCGCCCGACATTGCTCTTTCCGACACTTGCGTTATTGATACCACAGAGATAGGTGGAAGTTCCCAGTATTTTTTCTACATACGTAATTCAGCCTGCGGAATCCTGAATGTGACCAACATTACGAGCAACAATGCTGCATTTACCGCTACACCGAGTGCCGTATCTGTACAGGCATTTGACTCTACAATGATTACCGTTACCTATTCTCCAACCATTCTGGGAAATAACCTTGGCACATTGACAATTTTCAACAATGCAAATGACACCACTATGTGTTTGGCGGGCTATTGCCTTCAGGCACCGCTGATCACTTATTCTCCGGCTTCCTTCAGTGTAACTCTTGGATGCAATACTGCTTCTACTTCTACCCTGACCATTGGTAATACCGGTTTGGGCATACTTGATTTTGACATTGCGATAGAGGCTTCCGGAACGGGCGCCAGTTTTTATGAGGGGTTTGAAAGTGGAAACATTGCGACATGGACCAACGAAGGAGGCGCTTACACGAAACAGGTGATCACAGCAGCCCCTGCAAACGGAACGTACGATTTTCAGCTGATAGGCGGAAGCAACGGCTGGCTTGACGGCATCAGCCATTCTTTTGCAGCTTCACAGCCCTCATACATTTCGTTTAAAATAAAATCTGAAGGAGGAAATATGGGCGCAAGCAACGATGTGATGATCGGGCAAGCTTCAGATATTTCGGGCAGCGGACCCATTGGTTATTTCTGGGTGGATAACAACAGTTCTACGGTTAATATGTACACGGGGTGGTCTGGAACGTTAAGCTACCCCGTTGACTATAACACATGGCATAAAATTGAATTCAGAAATATCAACTACAGCACGCATAAGTTTGACTATTATGTTGACGGCAGCCTGATGATGTTAAACATTTCTTTTGAAAACTCAAACATAAACAGCCTGGATGTTGTTCATCTTTTTTCCTATGATTTTAATACCAGCTATTTTGACGAGATTATTTTCGGAGAAGATCCTAACGGCTGGCTCTCGGCAAACCCGACATACAGCACAGTGGCCTCATTCGGTTCAACCAATTTGAATGTAAATTTTAATTCCAACAATTTCCCTGTCGGGGTTTATTACGGAAATGTTTCGGTTTATTCGAACGACCCTGCCACACCGCAGGTAGTGGTTCCCTGTACACTCACAGTTACGGGAGACCCGGAAATTGACGTACAGGTTACAGGATGCCCGGCATTCAATACAATCATGGTGGGTGCCACTCACCAGCAGAACTTCCAGATAGACAACATAGGATGCGACACGCTGCATATTTCAAATGCAACTTCTTCGTCCGGGGAGTTCATAGTCAATTCCTTTCCGACAGCGATCCCGCCTTTTGGTACGAGTACGATTACGATAACATTCCAACCAACCGTTGTAGGAAGTCATACTACTACGATCGATGTAAGTAACGATGATAATGGAAGCGAGACATTTTGTTTGCAGGGAGTTGCCAACCCCGCTCCCACTTTAAGTGTTACCCCTACTTCATTTAACATGACTGCTGCCTGCAGCCAAACCGTAACAAACACACTCACCATAAGTAATCCGGGAGCAGCAAATCTTACTTATACTGTTTCCGGCTCCGGTTCCACTCCGATTGCGGCATGTGGGGCAAACACAGGCAGCAATTGCTGTAACTATGGAATAATGAATGTTCAGTTCAACACCATTAATAATGCTTCGGCAAATGCTACCGTAGGGTATCAAAATTTCACTTCCATAAACACAGTGATCCAGAAATCAGTGCCCTATCTGCTAACTGTTCAAACAGGATATGCAAACGATTATGTAAATGCATGGATTGACTGGAACAATAACGGCATTTTTGAAGGTTCTGATTTAGTAATGAACAACATGAATGGCGTTCTCAATCACACTGTAAGTGTTACATCTCCGGCAAATGCTGTACTAAGCGCTCCTTTGAGAATGCGGATCGTTTCAAGCTTTTATAGCGGTCCTCCTTCCTGTGGCACCACAACTTACGGACAGCATGAAGACTATACCGTTTTTGTTTTAAAGTGGCTTACAGCCGGCCCACCTCTGACAGGAACTGTAACACCAACCGGCTCAGTAAATATTCCCGTTACATTCAATGCTGCAGGCTTAACAGTGGGCACCTACACTTCTTCCATTACGGTTAGTTCCAATGACCCTCTGAATCCAACTATTCAGATCCCCTGCAGCTTTACCGTTACAGGTACCCCCGATATTGATATAGCAGTGACGGGTTGCCCGAGTTTCAATACCACTCTGGTGGGCAATGTTGATAAGGACACCTTCATCGTATCAAATCTTGGCTGCGATACGTTGAACATTACCAGTGTCACTTCTACCGTCTCCCACTTTGTTATAAATTCCTATACAACAATGATCCCTCCGTTTTCTACCGGGAAGCTGATCATCTGGTTCCAGCCAACGATTGCAGGCAGTTATACAACCACGATAGATGTGTTTAACAACGATGCCAATACATCCTTTTGTTTACAGGGTGTTGCCATTCCTCCTCCTACCATCGTTGTAAGTCCTGCTTCGTACAGCGTATCTTTGGGATGTAATTCCGTTTCTACTTCCACCTTAACGATCAGCAACACCGGAAGTTCAGATTTGTACTGGAACGGGTTGGTGAATGGATCAGGAGGCGGAGGCAGCGGCACTCCTCCCACCGGATATTGCTACCCGGGTATGTCTTCCGGAAATGGTTACTCGTATGTCAATAGGGTCACAACAACAGGAGGCCTGACAAATATTACCACCATTGTAGATGCAGGATTTACAGGCAATGCGGGTATTGGGGTTAATTATTTTAATACTGTTTCTGCTTCTGAGCTGACCGGGGGAACATTTACAGTTACCGTTCAGGCAGCAGGCTCCGGCAACAATTCCCATTTTTCCATCTGGATAGATTGGAATCGGAATGCGGCTTTTGACGCGGGGGAACTAATGGTTAATAGTGTTGCCTGCGCGAATAACCTTACCAATTTTGCGATAAACGTACCAGTTAATGCAACTACCGGAGCTACGCGAATGCGTATTATTAATTGGGGAGCGAACACTTTGTTCGGACCTTGTGATGTAAGTAGCTATTATGGCGAATGTGAAGACTTTTTATTTTATGTCGCACAACTGGGAGTAACCATAGCGCCTACAACCGGAACAGTAACACCTACGGGTTCTCAAACTGTTTTGGTAACCTTTAATAGCCAATTTCTGCTGACAGGCGTATATTCC
>SCSP01000113.1 GCA_004297845.1 Bacteroidota bacterium
AACATTAAACATTAAACATTAAACATTAAACATTAAACATTAAACATTAAACATTAAACATTAAACATTAAACATTAAACATTAAACATTAAACATTAAACATTCCATCAGAAGGATTGGGCCAAATATTTACTTGAAGCGCGTCCGTATTAATCTGGGATAGGCCGGTGGCGTTGCAGTTAGGATCCACCGGAACGGTGAGAGTGTCCGTACCGGTGCATCCGGCAGCATCGGTTACTGTTACAGAGTACGTAGTGGTAACACCGGGAGTAACTGATATATAGGCAGCGGTAGCTCCTGTGTTCCACGAATACGTGATGCCTCCGGAAGCGGAGATAAAAACATTCTGACCTACGCAGACAGTAGCGCTTGGATCGGAGGAAACAACCGGTGTAGCGCTGCAACAATTTTTCACCGGAACAGTAACACTAACTACATCACTGCATCCATTAGCATCAGATACAACTACCATGTAATTGGTAGTTATACCGGGAGTGACCACTACAGTTGCAGAAGTGGCGCCCGTACTCCATGAATAGGACGTTCCTCCTGAAACATTCAGTGTGGAAGATTGTCCCGCGCATATACTGGTATTTCCGGATACAACAGCCACAGGAACGCCAGGTGGCGCATATTCCCAAAAATCGTGATAGTAAGTATTGGGGCTGTAAGGATCATCAGCGCCACAGCCAAAATACCCTTTGCATCCGATACTGAAGGTTGCATGGTCTATATCGCAGGTGAGATGCGGATAATTAGTCATCTGCGCCCAGGTATTGGTGAGTTGATCCCATTTCCAAAAATCCTGAAGCAAGTTGCCGTTTACGTCATATCCCGTACCCATATAACCATCCGTTCCAATAGTAAAACCACCTCCATATCCTCTTGCGGCTCCGGGCAAAGTTGCTTTTTGAGACCACGCATTTGATGACTGATTCCATTCCCAAAGATCGTTGGTAGGGTTTCCGTTTACATCATAACCAGTTGCAATATATCCCTTATTCCCAATGGAAATGCCTATGGCCTCGCCCCTTACACCTCCCGCGAAAGGCGCTTTTTGAGTCCAGGAGTTTGAGGTTTGATCCCATTCCCAAAAATCATTATGCGGATTTCCATTAGGGTTTCCGAATACCACATCATAACCGATTCCTATATACCCCTTGTTTCCAATAGAAAATCCAACAGAAAAACATCTTCCAATACCAGGAAAATTTGCTTTCTGTGTCCATGTATTTGTTGCATGGTCCCATTCATAAAAATCCTGTGTGCTTTGAGCAAAACCACCGATGAACCCTGTTCCGATATACCCTTTGGTGCCAATGGAAAATCCTGACGCATCTCCTCTTGCAGCACCGGAAAAATTCGCTTTTTGCGTCCACACATTGGTGGGTTGATCCCATTCCCAGAAATCGGTGAAGTAAATACCGCTCGCAAACTGGTAGCCGCATCCATAATACCCTTTTGTTCCGATAGAAAAACCTACCACACCGCCCCTGCCGGAAACAAAAACACTTGCTTTTTGTGTCCAAGTACCGCCCTGGGAATAACTATAAAATGTCCTCCCGAAGGGATGAATTCCCGTGAAAATGGCGAGAAAAAAAAGGAGCGTAAAAAAAATTTTCATGATGTTTTTTTATATGAATTTATGCTTACCGGACTTTCACAATTATTTTCCACACAACGGAGTTACTCCATAGTAATGTACAAAGCAAGAAAACAGGCATACAAATTATTATTATTATTATTAACCTAAACCGAAGCAGTAAAGAAATAAATCATATATTTGCCATATAGAATGATTAAATTTGCAAATTCATTATTTGCATCCAATGATTCCATCAGAAGGCCTTTTTCATCTTATTCACGCACTCAGCAAAACCGAAAAACGGTTTTTTAAGCTGTCTGCCTCCATAGAGAAAGGGGAAAAACTTTACCTGAAATTGTTTGACCTTATTACTTCGCAAAGAAAATTTAACGAAGATGTCGTCCTGCAAAAAATCGGAATAAGCAAAAGCGCCTTCGCTTTTCAGAAAAACTATCTGCACAATCTTATCCTGCACCGTATGGCCTTTTTACATTCCGGCAGGACAGCGCAATTAAGAACATTGCTTACGCAAGCGGAATTTTTGTACAACAAGGGGCTGTATGCCCAGGAGAAAAAAATCCTGCGAAAAGCAAAAAAACAAGCAGCGCAACTGGGATTGAATAATTACCTGATGGAAATACTTGATATGGAATACAGTCTTGCATGGAAAGACATGGATATACAAGGGGCAGAAAAGATATTAAAAGAACGGCAGGAAATTTTTTCTTTTCTTGATAATGAACACGGCTATTATCAACTTTATGGGAAGTTAAGCGTCAAGTTCTCCACTACGGGAGTGGCGAGGAGCACGGCTGATATGAACGAGATAAAAAAACTAATGAATGATCCTCTTCTTACCCATGAAAACAAAGCAGTTACATTTTATTCCCGCCAGTTGTTCTATCAGGCTCTTCAGTCCTGTAATATAGTTTCTGGCGATATACAGAAAGCCTACCTGTTTGCAAAAAAAAAGGTGGACCTGTATCTTGCCAATCCTGAAAAGACAAAACATTCAACAGTGCCCTTCCTTATCACCCTGTATAATTTAATACTGGCGTGTAGCGAACTCAAAAAACACGATGAAGAAAAACACTATCTGGATCTGCTCTCAAAACATTCCGCGCTGCTTACCGCAGAGCACGACAAGTCCTGGGTGTTTTTTATCTTTCATTTCCAGAACATGAATTACCATATCAAAACAGGACAGTTTGAAGAAGCAAGCCCCCTTGCAGACAAACTTTATCGCGAACGGGATGAGTACAAAGACAAATTGGATGAATACCAAAACATCACCTTATATTTTAAGATCGCGGTCATCTGGTTCGGGGCAGGAGAATACAATAAGTGCGTTCAGTTGATGAACTTTATCCGCAATAAGGAACATACGCTGCATCTTCGTCCCGATATGGAAAGCGCCCTTCAGATATTCCATCTTGTTGCGCATTTTGAAAAAGGGAACCGCGATCTGCTGCCTCGTCTTTCAAAAGCAGCATACAGCCGCATGACTAAAGAAAAAAATATTTACAAATTCGAGGGCATCCTGCTTGATTTTTTTATCACCCTGGAGAATAAAACGATTCCTGCCGAAGGCATTCCTTTCCCGAAGGGACAAAAAGACCTTGCTGAGAAATTTAAGCAGCTAAAAAAAGAATTGCTTCCTCTTGCCAATGATCCCTACGAAAAAGCGCCCATGCAGGAGTTTGATTTTATTTCATGGATTGGCAGCAAAATTGAAAAACGCTCATTTGCGGAAGTGGTGCGAGAGAAAGCAAAATCACCTCCTGCACCACCGTCAAAATAATTTCTAAAAAATAAAAAGTGAAAAGAAATATTTTAATAAAAAAAGGGGTTCGGATATTTATTACTTTCACACACTTAAATTTAACTTAACATTCGTTTATGAACCGTACGTTTACCATGATAAAGCCCGATGCTGTGGCTAACAAAAATACCGGGGCTATCCTTGATGTTATTATTAAAGGAGGGTTTAAGATCATAGCAATGAAAATGCTGCAACTTACTCCGGAAAAAGCAGGAACATTTTACGAAGTACACAAAACAAGACCTTTTTACGTGGAATTAGTAAAATACATGAGCTCGGGCCCTATTGTAGCTGCCATCCTTGAAAAAGACAATGCCATAGAAGATTTCCGCAAACTCATAGGAGCAACCGACCCTTCCAAAGCCGCCCCCGGTACCATACGCGCCATGTTCGCCAAATCAATTGACGCAAACGCCATCCACGGATCGGACAGCGATGAAAATGCAAAGATTGAAGGGGATTTTTTCTTTTCTGCTATGGAACGCGTTTAAAATCCAGTCCTGTTCCTAAAGGGAGAAAAATAAAAGTTAAAAACTTTTTTTCCTTTTTTCTTGACTTTTACCATTCAATTTCCTTCCTTTACGCACCACACCGAAACACCAAATTCTGAATTTATGAGAATAACAAGATACCTGACTGCATTTTCTGTTGTAACAATATCCTGCAACAGCATTTTTGCGTCCAGCAACATCGTTGTAAACGACACCCGGTACGATGTGCGCTATATCACAAACAGCAAACAGCTTCCTGACGAGAGGTATCAATCTTATCTGCGGGAAAATACTCCTTGGAAAGAATTTGCCGCAAAAAATCCTACATGGAGTGTACTCTTTAACGAAGAGAACGGTAAACCACGGATAGCCTATGGGGCAGCCATACAGGCAACCGGAGTTACTGTTCAGGATAAAGCCATGAACTTTATCAATACCTATTTGCTTAGCTACAGAATTCCGATGGCAGACATTTCTTTGTACAGCATAACAACCCATGCGGAAAAATACAATTACGCAAACTTCCATCAGCTTTACAAAGGGCTGAAAGTGCTTGACAGCCGCCTTAAAATTAAAATGACAAAAGAGGGGGGAGTTGTTTATTTCAAAACAGATGTGTTTAACGACATTAACATCAGCCTCTCACCAAAATTATCTGAAACGGAAGCGCTCAATTATGCAAAATCCGGATTCACAGAAACAGTTACCGATTTTTATGCTGAACCGGAACTGAAGATTCTTCCTATACCGGGATACCACAGGTATCAATACCATCTTGTTTATGAATTGTATGTGGAAACGTACGACAGTATCAACAATGTTCCCGCAAAATATTACACATTGGTGGATGCCAATGACGGTAAAATTCTTTACCGGCAGAATAAAGTGAACTATTTTGTTCCAAAAGTTCTGGAAAATGTTACCGTAAATGCAACATTATACCCAACCAATCCATACGCTCCTGTTCAGGTAAAAGGCCTGCCTCATTTGAAGATCACATCCGGTACCGATTATTATACCGATTTACTTGGATATGCAACCGGGGTGCCACCCGGCACTGCAACACTTGGCTTAGAAGGACTTTATTCAAAAGTTATGACAGACATTAGCGCCATTGTGCCTTCCATGACATCCAATATCTCAGGAAATCCTGCTCTGTCGTTCGATAATAATTCCACTATCAGCGAGCGCACGGCTTACTATCATGTCAATATTGTTCATGACTTCATGAAATCACTTCCACCGTTAGCGGCCTTCACAGCCATGGATTCTCCGATGAATACGATCGTGGATGTTACAGGGAGTGATTGTAACGCATTCTACGATGGTACTTCTGTGCATTTTTACGCAGCAGGAGGCGGCTGCAACGCAACTGCCCGTATCAGCGATGTAATATATCATGAGTACGGACATGGGCTCAATAATAATATTTACAATTTTTACGGTCAAACCTTCGGCAACGGTGCCATGGGCGAAGGATATGCCGACATCTGGGCTATATCCATCACCAACAACCCGGTTATAGCTGCAGGGTTTTATACTGCAAACCAAAGCGGGCTACGCAGATATGACCCTCCCAACCGGAAAATATACCCTCAAAACTTAGTTGGCGAAGTCCACGATGATGGAGAAATTATTGCAGGCGCCTGGTGGGAAGTTAATCTTAACATGGGAAATAATCTTGCTTTCATGACCGATCTTTTCATCAAAACATTTCCCGGTGGCATTACAGGTCCCGATGGTTCTGAAGGAACCGTATTCAAAGACATTCTCGTGGAGGCGCTCCAGGCAGATGATGATGATAATAATATCTGCAACGGAACTCCCAACAGCGCTGCCATTGCAAATGCTTTTTCCGCTCACGGAATTACACTTTATACTAATCTGAATGTTACACACACAGAGGTACTTACTGCAAATCCGGGAACACCCATCAATATCAATGCTGCCGTAACAGGCACGGCAAGCCCCTGCGCACTTTCAAGCGGATTATTGTACTGGAGAATAAGCAATACTTCCGCATGGACTTCGGTACCCATGATGTTGACCGCAGGCAACCTGAGCGGAACTATTCCGGGGCAACCAGACGGAACTATTGTGCAGTATTATTTGGGATTAGCGGACAATAACAACGTGCTGGCCAGCGCCATACCTGCGGGCGCTGAGGCGATTCCGGCAAATATCCCTTATTATATTATGGTGGGCTTTACCCCTGATCCCAATCTCTACGATGATATGGGCGATGCGACAGGATTTGGAAATTGGATATTTAAATCTTTGGGAAACACTTCCGGCACATGGATAGTTGATGTTCCAATCGCATGTTATTCAGATCCTGTCGGTCAGACAGGATTGATACAGCCGGGCACACAAGTTACATCGGGCGGTCAGTATTGCGCGGTTACAGCAAATGCAGCTTCTGCAAATGATCCTGCCGGAACAGCTGACATAGACGCAGGAACCACCTGTCTTGAATCTCCTGCATTCAGCATGGCTGCTTTAACCGACCCTGCCATTACCTATTACCGCACTTTCTCCAATAATGCCGGTGCAAATCCGGGCAACGATCCATGGGTGGCAGAAATATCCAACGACAACGGCACAACCTGGAACAAAATTGAGCATACCTATGTGTCTGACGTAAACTGGAGGAGATTTGCTTTCAAAGTTCTCGACTACACCACTCTTACAGCGCAAATGAAGATGCGGTTTACGGCATCAGACAGTACCATAGCCGGTCAACCCAATAACGGGCAAAGCGTATCTGAAGCCGCGCTCGATGAGTTTCAGGTATGGGAGGCCGGCACCTCGGGTATTAATGACGCAGAGATCGTATCAAACATCAGCTTGTTCCCCAACCCTGCGGTAAATAACTTTACGGTTGTCTTTAACCTGGAGAATAAGAAAAACATCTCCATGGAGATCAGAAACACAATCGGCCAGGCAGTGTGGTGCAAAAATTATGGACCCCTTAGCACCGGCAGTTATTCCTATAAAATTGATACGCGTGAATTAGCTTCCGGAATTTACCAGTTTCATATCCTAAACAATGAGGGAACGGTAACGCGGAAGGTTTCGGTGATGAAATAAACTTCAATGTTCGAGCCAATTATTAGAGGTGCCCTAAAAGAAAATTTCGTAAAAAAGTCTATTTTGCGATGTTCACATGACCAATATACGCATCACGGACCATGAGAAACAATCCCCTCCGGCACCCCGCAAACGAAACTGCGAAGCAAGAAAAGCATTAGCAGAAGTTGAATTTCCACATACAGAAAATCCATTCATTGTCTGATGTAAAATATCAGGAGAAGAATAACGCTTCAAAAAACAATACACAAAAGGTTGATAGAAGAATACGTCTCATAGGAATCGTTCGATGATCTCTTAGATGTTTGAACTCTCGATATTAATTAATCTTGCTTCTTCCCTCCTGTTATTTTGCTTAAGAGATTTTCTGCCCCGTCAATGATCTTTTTGAGCAGGTCGAAATAAAGCGCGATCACAAGCGAGAGGGTCATGCACCAGATAACGGCCATGTTCACCCAGTAGGTATCAAAGTACTTTCCAAAGATAGCTTTGCGAGGCGCGTAAAAATGTGCACGTAAAAAGGTGGCTGAAGAAGGATCCAGGTAAATAGGCTCGGTGCGCTGGATAAGCTCTCCATCGCTTTCTAATATTTTATCTTCCAGCGTGTTCGCATTTTTAACCAGGTCACTTAAACTTTCATTTTCATATTCGTTCTTGGTCTGTAAAAAAGCTTCAGCGCCATCTTTCTTGTGAATCTTTGAAATCAGCTCATCTTTCTCATTGCTGGCAACATTATAAATCTTGATGTAATATTGCTGAACATTGTTGAGGTATTCATTGGTTTGATTTGCAATATCCTCGCTAAAACTTCCAAGGTCAAGTTTATCCACAACAGCACACTTGAATTTTTTCGTTGATCTCATTTCCTTTTGAATCTCCGACTTGATCAATTGCAAATCAGTGATGTTCTCCGCTTTAAATTTCGGGTCCTTCCAGTTAACGATCAGTTTGTCAACCTTGCCTTTCAGCTTAGCGATCACATAATCTTTTTTAAAAGAAGCTACCGACATTCTTTTATCAAAAACATAGAACTGCTTCTCATACTTGTTATTCTTGTACTGGTTCACCGCCAATGCCTCGAATGCCCAGCGGGAGGTCATCACCTCTCCGGAGAAAGGCACATTTTTTTGAGTGGTGAGGAGCGGGTTCAGTTTATCAAAAGGCACTATCACACCGCTTAAAAGCAGCTGCGGGATAAGAAGTATGGGAATAAGAATGTACACCGTGATGGCCGAATTGAAACTTGCCGATATGTTCAGCCCCAGTATGTTCGCGCAGCAGGCCGTGGTGAACAGTACAAACCAGTAATCAAAATACATTCCTTTAATACTGAGCAAAGAGTTCGCAACTGCAACAAACATGACCATCTGAATGGCCGACAGTGTGAAGAGTATGGTTACCTTGGAAAGCAAGTAGCTGACACGGCTCAGGTTCAGGAATTTCTCGCGCTTCAGTATTTTCCGGTCCTTGATAATCTCTTCCGCGCTTACCATCATGCCGATGAACAGCGAAACAACCACCGACATGAAAAGATACGCGGTCATGTTCTCGTTCTCACGGAAAATATAACCGGTTTTATTGGCAATGTCCGTATCGTAATACCTCACCATAAAGGCAAGGATGAATCCGAGTAAAGGCGCTTCTAAGAAGTTAATGGACATGTACTGGCTGTTTGCCAGCTTGGATAATACATCCCTGGTTACAAAAACCTTGAATTGTTTGAATTTATTCGGTATGCTGAGCGTACTCATCAACGATTCATTCTTTTCTGAAGGCTTTTCCAATATTTTTTCTATCTGATCAACATAATGCACATTCCACTCTGTAGGAGAAATCTTCCTGCTGCGTGTCAGGTTTCCGTACTCATCCAATACTTTTGATTCAATAATGTTGAATATCTGTTCAGGATTTACGTTGCCACACTCGGCACATTCGCTTTCATCGCTCTTCACATGGTTAATGAGGCGCTTGAAATAGATGATCGCGTCAATGGGATTTCCGTAGTAAATTGGATAACCTCCCACATCTAAGATGATCATCTTATCGAACATCTTGTAGATATCAGACGAAGGCTGGTGAATTACCACGTATAAAAGCTTGCCTTTGCGAGCAAGTTCCTTCATCAGATCCATGATATTCTCCGAATCGCGTGAAGAGAGTCCGGAGGTTGGTTCATCCACAAACAATACGGATGGTTCACGTATCAACTCCAGTGCAATGTTCAAACGCTTGCGCTGTCCGCCCGAAATTGTTTTTTCCAGCGGGCTTCCGACTTTTAAATTCCTTGCTTCGTAAAGTCCGAGGTCGGTAAGAACGGAATTCACTTTTTCCGTGATCTCAAAATCGGTGAGGTTATCAAAACAAAGTTTCGCGTTATAGAAAAGATTCTGAAAAACGGTGAGTTCTTCAATAAGCAGGTCATCCTGCGGAATCATTCCGATGATGCCCTCCGCCCTGTCTCTTTCAGTATGGATATTGATTCCATTTATAAGAACCGACCCTTTGCTTGGCGTTTCATTTCCATTCAATACATTCAGCAAGGTTGATTTTCCCGCACCGCTTCCCCCCATGATGCCGATCAGTTTTCCGGACTCCTCGTAAATATTCACGTTACGTAATCCCACTTTTCCGGTTGGGAATTTGTATTCTTCTATCTGTGCAATGAAAGTTGTTTTGGATTTGGAAGTATCCGCCAAAAAACAGCTGATGATGTCGCTGTAATAAATAGGATGTACGCGCGGGCTGCGG
>SCSP01000114.1 GCA_004297845.1 Bacteroidota bacterium
GTTCGATGGATGTAATCCATATCCACATCCATCGAACCGCTGACCGCATTTTGCATGACCTGAAGGAGAAATTCAAACTTTACATGGGAGACCAAAGACCAACTTCCCTGAAAAATAAGACAGTCATTGTAGTGGATGACGGTGTGGCAACCGGCAACACGCTGAAGGCAACCATTCATGCCATACGAAAGGATAAGCCCAAAGAAATAATCATCGCAATTCCTGTGGCGCCTCCGTCAACTGCTGACAAGCTCAGAAAAATCGCTGACGAGCTGATCTGTCTTCATTCCCCTCTGGATTTTTATGGAGTAGGTCAATTTTATGATGATTTTTCGCAAGTAAGCGATGAAGAAGTGATACAACACCTGAAAGAAATAAATTCAAATGCAAAGGCCGCATAAAAGATCTATCCAAACAATTTAAAGCAAAAATCACATGTGTTTTTCAGCAGGAGCTAGTTTCGGGGCAGCGGCTGCCCTCGCAGTAATCGGTATTATATCCGTAAGGAAAATACAGGAGCCAAAGCAATTAATTTTTGCCAGCATACCCTTGCTTTTTTCCATCCAGCAATGTGCTGAGGGTTTTGTGTGGCTGTCACTAACGAACCCTGCCTACGCAGGATTCGAGAAAAACGCCACACTCATCTTCCTGGTGTTTGCCCAGATAGTATGGCCCTTCCAAGTGCCATTGGCATTATTTTTACTTGAAAAACCGGTTGGGCGAAAAAAAATATTACTATTCCTATCCTGCATGGGGTTAGCGGTGGCTCTATTTCGCATATACTGGTTATCGTCCTATGCTGCTCAGGCTACAGTGATAGTGCATCACATATCCTATTCGGTGGAATATATTAATGTGATCACTAATTATGGAGTTGTTTTCTATTTTTTTGCAACGGTATTCCCTTCATTCTTTTCAAGTATTAAAGGAATGTGGTATATGGGATTTGCTGTATTATCTTCCTTTATTTTCGCACTGGTCTTTTTTCCTGAATCCCTGGCTTCAGTTTGGTGCTTTTTTGCAGCAATTATAAGTGCTGCCATATTTTATATTATGAGAGAATTACAGACAACCACTTCCACAAAGAATGAAGTGCTAGTCCCCCTGAACAAGTTTTAATTAACTGATAAAAAGTAATGACCTGGCTAATGGTTCATAATACCCTAAAGAATGAATGATCCCGCAGCAGAGTTACGAGGTATCAATACAAATACACCACTAAAAACAAGACAACTACGAAATAATACAAACAGCCACTCCGTAGCAAGCTACAAGAAGTTCTTTCGATTAAATATCTTTATAATTGCCAGATCATTCAATAAATCCACAAATTAAAAAACAGATGGCAGAACAAAAAGATTTAGACGCCCACTATACACGAATGGATAAAATATTTCGTTTGAGTTTAGGAGAAAAAGGATCATACAGCTGTGAACGGTTTGATGGTGATTTTTCAATGACGCTGGAAGAAGCAAAAATTAATAAATATAAGTTTATAGTTAATGGGTGTAAAATAAAAAAGGGAACAAAAGTGCTTGATATGGGTTGTGGGTGGGGAGCATTCATGGATTATTTGAATGGTTTGGGCGCAGAAACATATGGTGTTGTGCTGGCGAAGGGGCAAGCGGACGCATGTATGAAAAACGGCTTGAATGTCAGGCATATGAATTCTAAAGATATTACTCCTGAAACATTCGGAAAGTTTGAGGCCGTAACTGCTATGGGTAGTCCCGAACATTTATGTTCAGTAGAGGAATATAAAGCCGGCGAGCAAGAAAATATTTATAAAATCTACTTCAAGCAGGTGGCTAGTCTACTACCCGTGGGTGGCCGTTTTTATTGTCAGTCTATGGTATTTGGTCCCAATATGGTAAATTTTAAAGATATACCGTTTGATAAAACAGATATATGGAAACAAGAATTTACAAATGAAGAATTGATGGATATAATCTGCCGCGTATTCC
>SCSP01000115.1 GCA_004297845.1 Bacteroidota bacterium
GTGTCGGAAGAAACTTATTCTGGAAGAGCCGTATGAATCGAGAGGTTCACGTACGGTTCTGTGAGAGGGTGGGGGTGAAATTCCCCCGCTCTACTCGCTTTTTCTGTCGTGGCAGTCCCACGCTACAAATACAGTTGCGAAGAAAAATATTGTCGAGAGGAAACTGTCTGTGCCGCGCAATTGTCTACGGGGACTGTCACACGAAAAAACTAAAAACTGTCCAGTTATAAGTTTGTTACTTTATAATGATATTTGTCTTGAAGTACTTGTGAAACTAATGATCTGTGGCATGCTTCCGGTCTTTCTTCAACGCAGAACAGAACACATCTGCTCGCTCCATTATTTTCAAGAGTTTCAATGAGGTTATCAAAATCAAAGTTGTCGAGAATTCTATTTTTATATTCCGAAGTGAATACTTGTCCGAGAAATTGTCTGTCACGCTTTAATTCTCCCTTATCTAAGTCGGCTTGTTTTTGAAGTTCCCTGATTTCAACGGGCGGTGCTAATTTTAAAACATGTCCGTATTTAATGTCAAGTTCTGCCAGTCTTGCTTGGAGTCGATTGCTGTTTACAAAAGCATACTTTGACCCACGAACTGCCCGCCTTTGCCTTATGTCGCAGAATGTGTCAATGCGATTGTCTGTAAGTTTTTTGAAAAAATCTTCTTCTGTTGAATTGTAGACGCCTATCGTGAAGAATTCCATCTAATCGTATTTTTTCCTTGATGTAAAACTTTTTTCTTCATTAAACAGGTCAATGAAGTGTTTGCCTCGATTTAATTCATTCATAATCGTCACCTGTCCTTTCGTTTTGTCTGTGGAAAGTATATGGACTAATGAAATATCGTGCTTTAAAAGTTCTTGTCCAATTAATTTGCTTCTATGGCATTCTTCAGGTTTTGATTCACTACACATTACTGCAACATTTAAATTTTTCTCGTTTGCAATAATTAACCTTTCTAACCCTTCTTTAAAAAAATCTTTCTCTTTTATAAGATCATAGTCAACTTTCCCGTCAACATAGCAGGAATGATCGCTTGGTAAACCGCCTAATGTATCGCCTAAATAAACATAGGTTATGCCAGCATTGCCTAAATCATGTTTAAGTACCTCGCGATTAAATTGAGGATTAAATTTTGAATAGGGGCTTGTGCGGACATCAATTAAATAACTAATCTCAAATGAGGTTAGTTCTTTTATAAAGTCCTCAATTTTTTTACTTCCGTGTCCGATTGAATAAATCATGCTTGTCCTCCAATTTTAGTTTCATAAAACGAAAAAGAGCGACCATCAAAAAGGTCAGGAATTGTAATTAATGCTGTCACCTGTTTCCAGTATTTATCTTGAAATTTGCGAGTTAGTCCGATTCTGATATAACGATACGGATTATTGTTAAAGATATTCATTAATTCGGTAGGATAGTTATTATTCCCTATGCTTTTTTGATACCTTACGAAGGCTAAAGTGAGTAAATCTGTCACAGGAACGGAATTATGGGCATTTCCAGCGTGGTCAATAAAATCCATTCTTACCTTGAACTTTTCATATTGCTCATCCCAAATTCTCGTAATGCTTTGTGCCTTTACAATGAAGAGGGATTTGTCTTGGGGTTGCATGGCCATATTTAAATCTGATATGGATACTTTATTTAGAACCCGAATTATTTCTTCATTTGTCAAGTGTCGTACGAAGCGAGGGGCAAAATTCTCATTTATGATCCAGTCTTCTGTATGATAAATATTTTCTGGTCGGTATCTTTTGAATTCAATTTCAACTAAATTGAAGTGGTTAATCACTTGGGTTTTGCTTTCCATCGTAAAATCTCTATTCAGTCCGGTAGGGAAAAGTGGTCTAACGAAGCGCCATGTGTCGGGGTCTATTCCGCTAACACAAATATTACCTTGATTCATTCTCGTAATGCCTGTTATGATAATTTTTTTACGGAACAGTCCTTGTCCCATACATGTATTGCATAGCAGTCCAGCGTTAGAGATTATCGCTGTCGGAAGTTGTCGTCCGCATGCTGTACAATGTGTCTGAGTTACTGGCATTACTACTGTCCTTTAAATTTATTACCAATGTACAAATTATCCTCTAAAGAATGGGCTTAATTGTCTATGCAACCTATTTCATTTAACTTTTGAGAAATTTCTTTTTTTAAATTGTCGCAACACCATTTGTATTCAATCGCTCTATCTGTTGTTATATTGTACCAGATTTTTTTTGTTCCGCATTTGGTACATTGGATTTTTGATAATACGTCTTCGGCAAGTTTCATTAGTCTGTGAGTTTCTTTGTAGTCTCTATTTAGGGCATCTCTAATAACCCAATTTAAAAAAGTTTGACATTTATTTTTAATTTTTTCTTCAAAGAAATATTATGAGATGACTTTAGATGGAATTTTACTCCTTTTAATGTTCGCTTTTTTGCTTTTATTTTATTTTTATTCGCAATTGCGCACACCTCTCCCATCGTTAGGGGCTTAACTCAATTTTTAATTGTACCAATCTAAACAAG
>SCSP01000116.1 GCA_004297845.1 Bacteroidota bacterium
ATTTTAGTTTTTAACGCTACAGCCCAAGATTTTGAGGTAGCACCTGTAAAGCTTAACTTTGAATGTGAACCCGGTCAAATTCAGACAAAAACGCTAACAATTCGAAATCATTCGAACACTAAACAGCAATTTGCTCTGATTATTTCTGACCTGAAATTAGATACAAATATCAAGTCTACAATACAAAGATCGTGTAAAGATTGGATCACGCTCAGCCCGTCTTTTTTTGAAATTAATCCAAACGAAAAAACAGAAGTTAAGGTTGTTATGCAGGTCCCTCCCGGAGAATCATCAACACGCGGAGCCATGATTTACGTTAGCTCCACTGAGGAACAAACAGCGCTTGGAGCGGATAAGCAGATGAATTCCGCATTAAAGGTTCGACCAAGAATAGGCGTAAAAGTTGTACAGTCTCCTACATCGAATAAAAACTACAGAGGAAGCGTTTCAAATTTAAAAGAGAGCACCAAGGCAAATGATACATTGCGGACATTTGAAGTTACAGTATCAAACATCGGAGATAAAATGCTTGAAGGGAAAGTTTACCTTGTTTTATCAAATCTTGAAACCGCAAAAGAAATAAAAGAATTGCCAAAAAAGGTTTCTCTTTTCCCCGGCATTTCAAAATCCATGAAATTGATTATGCCCAAAAACTGCCCTCCGGGAAAATATTCTGTTGCGGCTATTCTTGATTATGGATACAATTCCTCCCTGGAGGCAGTCCAGATGAATATTGAGGTAAAGTAAATTCATGTATCAGGTATCAACTATCAGGTATCGGACACGATTGCGTTCCATGTTTCTATTTGTTGGTTTCTTGCTTTTTGCCACGCACTCCTTCTCTCAAGAAATCAAGCAAACATTTTACGATACCGAAAAAAAAAGAAAAAAAGAAATCTTTCACACAAAAAAGATTGCAGATAAGACCATGAAGGACGGCTTGTACCGGATATATTATGACAACGGGAAATTATGGCAAGAAGGCAATTTCAAAAATGATGAACTGAATGGCGAATGGAAGCTATTCCATCCAAACGGGCTCTTAAAACAGCAACTTACCTATCAGAACGGTTTCCGTGAAGGAGCTTCAAAAATTTACTATGAAGACGGATATCTGTATCAGGAATTTTTTTATAAGCACAACGCGATTGAAGGAACCGTAAAACTTTACCATCCGGAATCCGAAAACAAGTTAATGGAAGTATCAACATACAAAAATGATACACTGGAAGGAATAAGCACCTCCTATTCTGAAAGCGGACTTATCAAATCCAAAAGCAACTATTATAAAGGAAAACAGGATGGAATTTCAGAATCATTTTATGAGTCAGGTATAAAATCAGAAACTGCAATTTACAAGAATGGACTCTATGAAGGATGGTTTATCAATTACCACAAAGATTATCCCAATAAGATTCAGAAAAAATGTACGTACTCGAAGGGGAAATTAAATGGACAGTATTTTGGGTACTACCCAAATGGCTCACTGATGGTGAAAGGAAATTATTTAAACGATTCGCTCCAGGGAGAATACCTGCATTATTTCCCATCTAAAGATACATCAATAGAAATTGGAGCACTCGTTGAAAAAGGAATGTATCTGAATAATGAAAGGTCAGGGTTATGGACTTCATTTTATCCCGATGGGAACATGTATACTACCGGAAATTACAGCAATGGAAAGTATGATGGAAGCTGGACAATAAACTTTCAGAACGGGAAAATAAAACAAACGGGGAATTATGTGAATGGAGTAGAAAATGGGGAATGGAAATATTATCACGAAAATGGAAATTTGTACATGGAAGAATTCTTCAGTTCAGGAAAAAAAGAAGGCGTATTAAAAGAATATTATCTGAGCGGAAAATTAAAGGCTTTATATAATTTCAAAAATGGCGTGCTTGACGGCAAACAAACCGGTTATGATGAAACCGGAAAAGCGGTGGAAGAAAAAAATTATGCAAACGGAGTACCGGTGCGGTAATTACTTCCCCCTCCCCTGCAAAATAATCATTACGGTATAGATCAGAATTTTACAATCAAGAGAAAGAGACATGTTCTCAATGTATATCACATCAAACTTTAAGCGTTCCACCATCTGATCCACATTTTCGGCATACCCGTATTTCACCTGTCCCCAGGAGGTAATGCCGGGACGAACTTTCAGCAAATGCTTGTAATGCGGAGCGCGCTTCAAAATCAAATCAATAAAATGCTGCCGTTCAGGCCTGGGTCCTACAATGGACATATCTCCTTTCACTACGTTATAGAACTGCGGAAGCTCATCTAACCTGGTCCTGCGGATGAACTTGCCGAACTTAGTGATGCGGGGATCATTGGTGCTTGAAAGCTGGGGGCCGGTCATTTCAGCATCGGAATACATAGAACGGAATTTATGGATCATGAAAGGATCCCCATGCCTGCCAATGCGTTCGTGGCTATAAATGATCCTTCCTTTGGAGCTCAATAAAACACCGATAGTCAGCGCAAGATAAAGGGGGCTGAAAACAGTGAGAACAAAAATGGAAACAAGAATATCGAAAGTTCTTTTGAGCGTTTGCTGCCACACGGGCATAATATCCCTCGAAATCTCAATAAGCGGTGTTCCAAGTACGTTGTTCATCTTCACCTGGCCGGAAAGAATATCATACATATCAGGTATTATTTTAATGCTCGCTGGTGTTTCTTCCAATTCCCCTATTATCTTTCCAAGACTTTCATGTTCCGATGATTCAATGGCAATGATCACTTCTTCAATTTCTTTTTCCTTAATGCTTGTTTTAATGCTGCCGATGTTTCCGAGGCAGGGAACAATATTCTGAAGTTTGTGTGAATATCCGTTCTTGTCGTCCACCATCACAAAACCCAAAAACAGGTTTCCCGAAGATTTTTTCTGAGATTGCATTTCATTGAATATTTTCCAGGCAGCTTCGTTGCTGCCAACTAAAAGCGTGTTAAATCCAATAATCCTGTTATGTACTTTATAAACTGTGTTGCTTACTAAGATATAACGGACAAAAAATGTAAAAGAAAAGTGAAGCCCCAATATGGCGACAAAAGACTGGTAATAGGATTTATAGGAAATGATCTCATCGTCCAGAATAAGTACAAAGAAAATAACTATCACGCCAATAATAGAGATCAGCAGTGTTTGCCCAAGTTCTTTCAGACGTGATTTTCTGAAAATATCCTTATAGGCGCCTGTGGAAGCATACAATACGAACCAAAAGAAAAGAATTGAAAATAATCCGAAATAAAATTTATGGTCGAACTGCATAGGAACCGCCTGCCCAAACTTAATGCTCTCTATGTACACCTTGCGAAAAACATAAAACGCAATCCAGGCCGCGGCTGCGGTAAGAAGGTCGGCAAAAATATGTATAAGTATCTGTAAAGATTTTCCCCTCATTAATTGTCTTGTTTATTCAGGAGAGATGCGAGCCACATCCTCCCTTATGTGCGACTAAATGATATAGGGAGCAACGCAGGGGCGTTAGTGATATTGCAAGGCGAAATTGCAGAGTTATTAACAAGTTTTACACTTTAATTAATCAGCTTCACATTGTCCAAATACACATGAGATTCTGACAATGCCGGGTCTTTGACAAATGAGATAAAAATTGCAAAGTCGGTGGAGGTAACTGCGCTTGTAACCTCATTGGTAAGATTTACATATACCTTATTCCATCCGTCTGTGGGTCGCAAGGTGAGGGAAATGCTTTGCGTTTCAAGATTGGCACCCGCATACCCCCGTATGCCAATGTTAAAATCGGTATTGCAGTTATAATTAAGTTCCAAAAAAACGGGCGATCCGCCCTTGGGCAACACGTATTTGTTGCAGGTAGCGCCAAAATAAACTCCGGTGCTTATAACAACTCTTCCGCTGCCTGTCAGTTCAAAGATCTCCGGATCTGGTATTTGAATCATCTCCATCACCGTATCCTGGCTACCGGTATTGGTACATATACTGTGAGAAAGTCCTTCATAATCCTCTATCCAGGAAAAATCTGCGGATTGGGAATAAACAGTCGTTGGATTTAGCGTAATAATCTCACCGGCAACCAGCGTAACGGTTTGTTCAAATCTGTCATAGAAAGGATATGGTATCCGGGTTTCGGAAATTCCGTTTTCTTTAATGCCCGGAAGCACTTTTATTATGTGGCTTCCTTCATACAGGACAGGCACTGTACACGGCATTTCAAAAGCGCCTGCCAATTGGTCGTCAATAT
>SCSP01000117.1 GCA_004297845.1 Bacteroidota bacterium
TCAATTTCTCCCGATATCATCTTCCAGTTCTCGCGTTTAAAATTATCTAAGAGGATTTTATAGAAGATAATCTGACGCCAGTAATCTCCTCCATGGTCCGAACCGCGAAACGTATGAATATCCGAATTAGAATTTTTGTATTTATTTGTCAATTCGTTTTCATCCGCAATTCGTACAGCGGGAGAGTTTGTTTTTTTGAGACCATTTTCAGGTTTCCCTGTTTTGTAATCCACCACATTTACTTCGTTGGGACTCAGGAATTCAATTTTATCGAGGTTGCCGTTGCAAGGCACCCCTTCGATTTCAATATTGTTGATGGAGAATTCGGTCATTATATGCTTGTTCCAGTTGGCTACGTATTTTTTGTAATAATCCGGCAGGGTTTGTTCCCCGTATGCGATGCGGTTTTTAAATTCTGTTTCGGTAAATGCATCGCGCTGTTTGCCCAGTTGTTTTTTGAATTCATCAAGGAAAGCGTTAGCGGGAGGAAATTCTTTTCCGTATTTTTTCATTTCATCAAATAACCATTTCATGGCGTTGTGGGTGGCGGTACCAAAGGCGGCATATTCGTTTCTTGCGGAAGGAACGCGCAGAATGCTTTCGTAATAAAAAGCAAGAGGGCATTGCAAATATTTGTTAAGATGTGTGGCTGTCATCTCAAATTTTTCGAGAAGGGTGTTGATATAGTTATCTTCTAACGACAGAACACCCGCGCTCCCCTCCGCTAAGGGAGGATTCCTCCTTTGCAGGGGGAAGTTCACAGTCGTTTCCGTAAGAGCGAGCGCAGCATACTCCGTGATCTTATCCGCGGATAAATGTTTTTTCTCAATGGCGAGAGCAGTCTTGGAAACGATCTCTTCCATGTACTGTGAATGTTCGAGAGATTTCCCCTCATTGTTCTTATCCGCAAAGGAAATTTGTAAACGCTCCTTTGCACGGGTCATGCCAACATAAAACAACCTGCGTGCGCTTTCAAGTTTATTCTCGTCCTCTTTTTGCGTGAACGTGAGCGTATCCGGAAGCGAAAATTTGTTTGTCATGCCTTTTGCTTTCTCCCAGAAATCCGTAGTGCAGCCAATCAGGAACACGTGCCGGAACTCCAGCCCCTTTGCAGAATGGGCAGTGAGGAGGTTCACGCCATTTTCTTCGTAGACGGTTTTGTTGATGCTGAGGGCGATGCTCGTTTCCCGCATCTGGCGTATCATCTTCAGGAAATCTTTGATACGGAGCATCGGACGCTTGGAACATTCGTTTTTGATGAAATCAAAAAAGGTGGTGATGACCTGCAATAAAAATAGTTTATCAGGAGAATCCAATAGTTGTTTCAGCAGTCCGCTCCGGTTCAGTATTTTTTCGAAAAGCATCTGTAAGGTAACATTAGCGGTTTCCTTTATCCAACTTGTTAAATTTTCTTCAAAGAGAATTACAGACTTATGATTTTCGAGATTGAGTTTTTGTAATTCATCTTCGTTTGCAAGAAATTCTCTCCATCGCAGGCGATGGTGTCCGCAGTGCGCAGAAATCTTTGCCGCATCGTGCGGGTGGATGCCGAAGAAGCGGTAATGCATCATTTCAAAGAGCAGGTACTCCCCTGCGTTAGGTTTGCAGGTTTCTTCTTCCAGATAAGCAAGCAGGTTCAGCGCCTGCTGAATGAGGGGAAGTTCAAGGATATTTATTTTTTTCTTGACGGAGTAGGGGATGTTTTTTTTTTCTAAAAGGTTGATGATATTTTCAGCCTGTCTGTGTTTTGAATAGATAATGGCTACTTCGTTAAGGTTAGAGGCTGCAGATTGCAGGTTACAGATTTGATCAACAATGTCCGTTACTTCGTGGCTGGTATTATAATATTCCACAAGATTTGGAGCGAAGCCTGTTTCCCCCTCCGAGGGCAACCGCAGGTTGGGAACGAAGTTCGGGGGGAGGGGGTTTCCTTCTGCACCGGCAAATACCCCCTTAATCTCCCCCGCAGGGGGAGGCAGCGTACTAATTAAGGTTTTAGTAAGGTTGGGTATTTTTTTTAATAACGGTGACTGGTTCACTAATCGCTGAACATTGTTATCTATCACCGCTTTAGACGCATCCAGAATTTTTTGCGTGGAACGGTAATTTTCTTTCAGCACAATCACTTCAATTTCTTTTTCATAACATTCAAAGAACTTTGTCATGTTCTTCACGCGTGCGCCCTGGAACTCGTAAATACACTGGTCGTCATCACCTACAACAAATACGTTAGGTTTTTCCCAGTAGCTGATAAGCATTTGTAAAAGTTCGTTCTGCGCACCGCTCGTGTCCTGAAATTCGTCTATTAAAAAATACTGATACCATTCCTGGTACTTGCGCAGAAAGTCTTCGTCTTTTTTGAAAGAATTCAGAACCCAAAGGATCATGTCGCTGTAATCGTAGCGCCCGCGCTCTTTCATCATGGAGCAGAATTTTGGAAAAAGCCTGGCTGCTTCACGAAGCAGCTCCATTTTATCTTTCTGTGCATCTATGTCCTTCTGCTTCACATCACCCGCCTTGATGCCCTGTTTGGCATTGGGGCGCTTGTAAATGTATTCATCGCGCAGGGGCAGATCGGCTAAGTATTTATCTATCTGTTCAGAAACGAATTCGGGAGACCAATCCTCTTCCTTCATCTGCCGGAAAAGATCGTTGAGGCGCGGTACATCGTAATAGATATCGCCTTTCAATCGTTTGAGTGCATGCGAGGCGATTAGTCCGTCCAGCATTTCCCGGAGCAATTGGATATTCTCCAGGTCCGAAATGGGTTCCATCTCTTTTTTTCCGAAATAATCTAAGTTATGCTGAATAATGTTGTTGCAGAATGCGTGAAAAGTGTAAATGTTCACGCGATAGGCGGTAGGCCCGATGAATTTCAGCAACCGGCTGCGCATGGCTACTGTTCCCGCATCGGTGTAGGTGAGGCAAAGAATGTTGTGCGGGGCAACCTGCAGGTCCGATTGCAGGATATGCCCTATGCGTGCGGCAATGATCTGTGTTTTTCCTGTGCCGGGGCCTGCTATCACCATCACGGGCCCCTCAATATGCTCAACGGCTCTGCGCTGCCCGGCATTGAGGCGGGACAGTTCTGTTGAGAATTGTTTCTCGTATTTGTTCCGTGCTTCCCGGGGATGTGATTTTGACTTTTCAGACATTGTTCCAAAAATATCAATTTTAGCAATAAGGAACATTCCCCGATGGCTGAGTTATGTCCAATAAGCACTTTTGTGGTTTGCAAAGGGATGCGTCCCGGTATTTATTCCACTACCAGTTTTCCTGAAGCAACAGAATCCTCCCCGGATAGGATTCGGTAAAAATATATTCCGCTTGTTTGTCTGAGGTTTATGGTCTCCGGTTTGCTGTTCACGGTTGTTGCAAGAGTGAGTTCCCCCAAAGCATTGTAAATTTCAATGGTTAATGGTTGATGGTTAATGGTTGATATATTTTCATTAGCCATTAAACATTGAACATTAAACATTCCGTTGTTAGGGTTTGGGGAAACCTGAAACTTGTAACCTTCCTCCTGAAACTCTTCTGTTCCCATAAAGCAGTTGTAAGCAGCAAGCTGAGAGAGAAGGTTAATGCGCCTGTTGGCAATAAATGACTTAAGTCCTGCGATATTGCCCATTACGGTAGAAGTGATGTTGGTTTCAAAATTAGCGTTGGTGTAGGGTTTGTGCGGGTCGGCATAAACGTAGGGTCGGATAAGATTTGCCAGACTGTCGATCTTGGGATCAAGATAGATGTTGGAAAAATAATCAGTTACGTAATTGCAAACGGTGTTCACATAGGTGTTTTTGTAGGCGGTGTTCTGCAGCATTTTATCGGTAAGCGGGCGGCCGGTTGCCGGATTGGGTATGTAAGACATACTCAAACTTTCCAGTTGAGAAATACTCATCCCGAAATTGAAGTTCCCGAACGCTTCGTTGGTGTCCCAGATGATAAAATCAAATTTATTGGTGGCGCTGTTGTGGTAGAGATAATAATTATGCCCTGTTCCATTATAAGAATCCAAATTCACAAACATAATGTTGGCTGCCCATCCCTCGATCCAGGACTTGGTGTTCAGTGATTTTTCCAGCGAATCGTAAAAATTTACAGAAGGGGTGTTGTTTATTTCATCGATGAGATGAATAAGATCGGTCCAGTCGTTTGCGGTTTTGTTGGTCTTGAGTTCGTATTTTCCATAATAGCTTGATGCTGCGCTGCCATACCACTGTAAAGTTCCATTTGGATCGCCTTTAAAAAGGTTGCCCCCGTTATTTCCGATCTGGGTGTTGAGCATTGTTTTATCACATTGTTCCACCAGCGTATAAAATCCCCAAAGGGTATCATTCACATACACATTTGCGTAGGTGGCTCGTGGCGCTTCAACTCCAACCCTGCGGCAGAAGTCGTCAAATATCTTTTCGCGCATGAAGCTCGGGTCTTTCATGGCGTTGTTGAGGTTAATGGTTTTAAGCCCGTCATATTTTGTTCCGGTTGAATATTCATTAAAATCAATCTTCCATGGCTTTTTCACTCCCGGTGCGTTGAAGGAAGAATTTCCTTTGAACTGCACCCCCACCGAATCAATAAACCGTCCGTTAATATTCACGTTCCCCATCATTTTTTTATCCAATGGTTTATAAACGATCAGGGAGTCGTACCATTTTGCCTGTGCGAAATACAGTTTAATGTTGTGTATCTGGTTGGACTCGAAAAGTGAATCTCCGTCAGCCTGTGCATACGAAACCTGTGCAGACAAATATGCTGCAAATAAAATAATACAAATTATTTTTTTCATTTTAATATTTCTTCGCTACTCTGAGTCTGTGAGTATATTTTTTCATTTCCTCATTGTAAATGCCTTGGTGGTCAAGTTTGTCGATGCGAACCTTTCCGGAGGCGTGGATAATGTTAAAGTTCAGCCCCTCTCTTCGAGCTTGGATCCCAACCTTCGGTTCTCCCAAAGGGGGAGAGGATTGGGCGTATGACTCCTTCTCCTTTGGGGAAGGCTGGGATGTGGTGATAATCCCCACATGCACGATTTTTCCATCTTCGTTGTCAAAGAATGCAAGGTCGCCCGCTTTTGCTTCTTCCAAAAAACTTAATGCTTTGCCCTGTTCCGCTTGTTGACAGGCATCCCGCTGAAGTTTGATTCCGTTCAGTTTGTAAACCATTTGCGTGAAACCGGAACAGTCAATACCGAAAGGAGAGCGCCCGCCCCAGAGGTAGGGGGTGTTTAAGTACCAACGAGAGACTTCCTCAACCCCTCCGAAGGAGGATTTTTTTTTATGTTTTGCAAAAGGGAAGATCGCTTCCCCTTCAAAAGAGTATTTTAGTTTGCCGAGAAAAAAGGACTTGTCTTTAAATTTAGGAAGCGAACTGCCAAGCACAATTGGAATGTGTTGTTGCTTCATTTCCTTTGGAGAGGGCCGGGGTGCGGACAATTGAACTATTTCTGTGGTAATGGCGGTTGTAGAATCGCTGATTCCTTTGAGGTCGCTGACAGGATGAAATTGTTTTTTATCTATCCAACATTCGTAACCATCGTATGCAATCCGAATCAGTTGCCAGCTTCCTTTGGTGTCGAGTAATTCGAAATGTTCGCCAAATAACAGTTGAGTAACCATTTCGGATTTGTCCGATGGTTCCTTCCGGCAGGGAACGATGCTTAGATTACAGATTCCAAACATCCGAATTTAGGATTTAGGATTTAGGAATTTGGATTTAACAGTCATTTATTGGTGAGTGTTTTTAGATTTAATTGTCCGGATGGCGGCAGAGAAGATAGATACTAATTCGTTTGCTTCCTTAATAAGCAGGTCCAATTCTTTTCTATCTCCTTTGATTTCTAAATCCCTGATGAATTCCAGCCAAAATAAACTTTCATCCGCTTCTTCGTCAACGATTTTAAGTTTATTCAAAAAGTCAGCACTGGATTTTCCACGGCAAGCCGATCTGTAATTCGCTGCGACAGACGAGGACGCTCTGAAAAGCTGATTGGAGACTACATTGACTGGCTTATTATACTCAAGAGCCATTAGGAATCTAAACACCCTCAAGGCAAAAGTATTGGTTCTCTTTTTTAATTCCTCCTTGGTCATTTGCATTTAAATCCTAAATCCTCCTTCCTGAATCCTAAATTGTATTTTCAATTACAATCGCACTCGCTCCACCGCCACCGTTGCAAATTCCGGCAGCACCGTACTTTGCTTTGTTTTGTTTCAGTACGTTGATAAGCGTTACAACGATCCTCGCACCGGAACATCCCAGCGGGTGGCCAAGGGAAACTGCTCCGCCATTCACATTTACTTTTGAAGGATCAAGTTTCATCTTTTGCATATTCACAATTCCTACAACAGAGAATGCTTCATTCAGCTCGAAGTAATTTATGTCGCTCATCTGCAGGCCGCCTTTGGTAACTGCTTTTGGAACAGCAAGCGATGGGGCAGTGGTGAACCATTCAGGGGCTTGCTCTGCGTCCGCATAAGATTTAATTTTAGCAATAGGTTTCAGCCCGAGTGTATCCGCTTTTTCTTTGCTCATCAGAACCACTGCGGCTGCCCCGTCACTCATCGTAGACGAATTTGCGGCAGTAGCGCTGCCTTCTTTGGAAAAAGCAGGTTTCAATTCAGGTACTTTTACAAAATTTACATTCTTGTATTCCTCGTCTTCTTTGAAAAACAGGGGGTCCCCTTTGCGCTGTGGAATTTCTACAGGTACAATCTCATCATTGAACCTTCCGGATTTCCATGCATTTGCGGAACGTGTGTAAGACTCTATAGCAAAGTCATCCTGTTCTTTGCGGGTGATATTACATTCCTTGGCGCAAAGATCTGCCGCCACCCCCATCGCGTAGTTATGATATACATCGGTCAGACCGTCCTTCGCCAGACCATCAATCATAGTTACGTTTCCATATTTATTTCCCCATCGCATGTTTTCTGAATAGAACGGAACCTGGCTCATGTTCTCCATTCCGCCTGCAACCACCACGTCCGCATCGCCCAGCATAATTGATTGGGCGCCCTGCATGATAGCTTTCATCCCGGACGCGCAAACTTTATTAATGGTTGTGCACTGAACGGTGTTGGGCAGTCCTGCAGACAGGGCGGACTGGCGTGCAGGTGCCTGTCCTAAGTTAGCCTGCAATACAGTTCCCATCAATACCTCCTGTATTTCTTTTGGATCCAGTTTGATCTTGGCAAGCGCTCCTTTAATAGCTGTTGCGCCAAGTTTTGTTGCTGAAATATCTTTGAGTGAACCGCCAAAACTTCCAAGCGGTGTGCGTACTGCGGAAACGATATAAACTTCTTTCATATTTATTTACGGTTAATTAGTAATTGTTTCGATTTTATATCTGCTCCCCAAAATCTCCCCGCAACTTTGTCAAAACTTAGGGTGGAATCAGTAGTGTAAAAATCAAGCGATCCGACTTTTGAGCATTTGCTTTCAATTTCAGCGTGGCGTTTTAAGTAGTCGGCTAAACTATCTGCCACAATTTCTCCCTGCGAAATAATTTTTACGTTTGCAGGAACAAACTTTTTTATTTTATGGAGCAAGAGAGGGTAGTGGGTGCACCCCAAAATGATAGTGTCTATTTTATCGCTTTTGGAAAACAGGGAATCTATGTGCTTTTTGACAAAATAATCTGATGCAGGGGTCTCTATTTCATCATACTCTACCATGGGTACCCATATAGAACAGGCTTCCTGGAATACCTTTATGTCGGGATATAGTTTTTGAATCTCAATTTTATAAGAATCAGACATTACTGTTCCGGTTGTGCCTAATACGCCCACATGCTTTGTCTTGGTGTATTTTCCTGCCCTCTCGGAGGTTGGGCGTATTACCCCCAATACTCTTTTACCGGGAGCAATACGTTCCATGTCTAATTGCTGTATGTTCCTTAAGGCTTTTGCAGAGGCTGTGTTGCATGCCAGGATAACGAGCCGGCAGTTCATCTCAAAAAGCTTTGTAACACATTCAAGCGTGTACTGGTATACTGTTTCAAAGGATCGTGTTCCGTAGGGAGCGCGGGCGCTATCGCCTAAATAAACATAATCGTACCGGGGTAATTTTTTTACAATCTCTTTGAGGACGGTAAGCCCGCCAATGCCGGAATCGAAGATACCTATACACCCCATCTTTTTCCTCCCCAAAGGGGGGGAGGTGGGGAGTGTAATAGCTTTTTTTATAGTCATACAAGTCTCCCCTTTTGGGAGAGATTTAGAGGGGGTGTTTTAAAATCGAATTCCGATAACAGTTATATCATCCAATTGTTCCCTGCCGTTCATCCACTCGGAGATAGTGGTATCTAATTTTTTCTTCTGCTCATCCATGCCCAGTTTATGGATGTTCTGAAATAGCTCTTTTAGCGGGCCATAAAAGAACTTTTTCTTGTTTGGACCACCGGTCTGGTCGGCATAACCATCCGAAAACAGGTAAACCACATCTCCCTTTTTAATTTCTACCGCATGGTCTTTAAAACTTCCCTGTTCCTGTTCACTTTCCCCTGTATGCCCAATCGGAATACGGTCTGCTTTGTATTCCGTAATCTCCCCTCCGCGGAGGTGGTAAAGAGGGTTGTAAGAGCCGGAAAAATTAATATTCATTTTCTTCATATCTATATGGCAAAATGCCATTGCCATTCCGTCCTTCATGGCTTTTTCATCCTGAGCGCTGCCACGCAGGGTATCGCGGATAAGGTTGCGGAGCATACCCAATACGGCAGAAGGCTTTTCAAGCCCCAGATCTTTGATGGAGTAATTGAGCATGTTGTATCCGATGAGCGACATAAAGGCGCCCGGCACTCCATGACCGGTGCAGTCCGCGGCTGCAATGAAAAAATTGTCGTTATCTTTTTTATAGCTCCAGTAAAAGTCACCGCTCACAATGTCTTTTGGTTTGAAGAACAGGAAGGACTCAAAAGGATAGGCCTTCATTTCCTGTGCCGAAACAAAAACTGCCTGCTGAATTCGCTTTGCGTAATCAATGCTGTCTGTGATCTTTTCGTTTTTCTTTTCAAGTTCCACATTTTGTTTGCTGATGACCTCGGTGCGTTCAACTACTTTTTGTTCGAGGATTACATTCGTTTTTCGCAGCTTTCTTTCTCTCCATTTTACAAAAAGGATAATAATCAGGAGGCCTGTTATACCCGATACCGCCCAGAACCAGGTTGTTTGCCAGAATGGGGGAGTGATGACAAAATAAAAGGTAACCGGTTCTTTGTTCCACACGCCATCGTTGTTGCAGGATAACACCTTGAAAGTATATTTTCCGGGTTTGATGTCGGGATAAGTGACGGAATTTGATTTTGTGACAGGCGACCAGGTTGAGTCCAGTCCGGCAAGCATGTATTTATATTTTACACGTTTCGGATTTGTCAGGCTGGTGCCGATGAAATCGAATGAAAAGTGGTTGTCGTACCACGCGAATGTGTGATCCAGGGGGATATCCACCTCTTTAAAATCCAATCTCGGATTTTTAATATTGGTGATGGACTCCACTTCGTTGTTCTTTTCCAGTTTGGAATTATACTTCACAAGGCCAATAATAGATCCGAACCACAGTGCGCCATCTTTGTCTTTGCATACTGCATTGGGGTTTATCTCCACACCCAGGAACCCGTCTTCTTTTTCATAGTGCTTAAAGGTTTCTTCTTTCAGGTTAAAACGGTCAATACCCAGTCCTGTTCCGATCCATAAATTGTTTTTATCATCGCAGGCGAGCAGGAAAGGGGTGTTTGAACTTAAGCCTTCCTTGGTGGTGTAACTTTTGAAAGCAGCGCCATCGTACTTGTAGATGCCAAGATCAAAAGTTCCGAACCAGATATTTCCGTTGGCATCTTCGGTGACACAGAGGGTGAATTTGCTGGGGTATCCTTCTTTATCCGTGAAGGTTTTGAACGCTGAACCATCGTACATGGTGAGTGCGCCTGATAATGTTCCGAACCACATTCTGTCCTTGCTGTCATGGAAGATGGTATAGATTTGATCGCTTCCAATTCCTTTTTCTTTTGTAAAGTGTTCAAATTTTTCTGTGCCAATATCAAACTTAAGCAGTCCGCCTTTGTTGGTGCCTATCCAGATATTTCCATCTTTGTCGCCTGCTATTGAATATATCTCATTTACAGGCAAGCCGCTTTTCTCGACCGTGTAGCTGTCAATTTTTTTGGTATCCGGATTTATTCTGGAAAGCCCTCTTCCGAAATCGGTATACCAGATATTTCCTTTTACGTCCTCATATAAAGCGCTGGTGTTCAGGATTTCTCCTTCCTTGCCGGTGAGTTTTATGAACTTATATTTTAATGTTTGGTCCTTGTTTCCGGCATCGGTAAGAAATGCATCCGGAATGAACTGTACCAGCCCCCCCTCGGTTCCCACCCAAAAATTACCTTTTTTGTCCTGGATCACAGTCCAAATTAAACTGTTGTCAAGCCCTTCGTTGTTTCCATAAATCTCAAATTGCTCGTCAAAATACTGGTTGAGGTTCAAATAAGTTCCGATCCATATATTTTTCTCCCGGTCCTGTATGATCGAAAGAACGCGGTCGTTGCTTAGTCCATGTTTGAAAGAAATGTTCTGGAAGATGGGACCCTTGTATCCGTTTGCTTCTAGTTGAGGGAGGTATTTGGATACACCGCCTCCATAAGTACCCAGGAAAACAGTTCCGTTTGCGTCTTCAAAAATTACGCGAATGTGTTCGTTTGCCAATCCGTTTGAAGCATTGTAAACTTTTTTCTGTTTATCAGAGTTTATACGCATAACGCCTTTATCGGATGTGCCGACCCAGATGTTTCCCTTGCTGTCCAATAGAAGTGAGCGGATGGAGTTGCTTGGAAGAAGTCCTTCGTAAGAGGAAAGTACAGCACCCGGATTCGCTGCGGAGTATTTACCTCCTTTAACCAACGTGATTCCGTTTGTAGTTCCAATCCAAATTGTTCCTTCTTTGTCTTCCATCAATGCGTTTACGATATCTCCGGCAAGTCCTTCTTTGGAAGTTAATTGCGTAAAATTGCCCGACCCGACAGAGTCGTTCTGGCGGGCATTCTCCATTTTAATCAACCCTTGTCCTTCAGTTCCAAACCATACTGTACCTTGTTTATCCTGCAAAATGCAGTTGATCGTTTTTTTGCTTTCAATATTACCCGGAGTAATCTCTGAAAATTGTTTTTTAGCTGCATTGTATTTTGAAATGCCCCCTGACCAGTGCCCGAACCAGATATTTCCATCTTTGTCGAGGCAAGACGAAGTAACCCGGTTCTCAGAAAGTCCGTCTTTTTTATTGAAATTCTCGAAACTAAGCCCGTTGTACTTGCTCACTCCGCTCATAGTTCCTACCCATATATTTCCACCCTTATCCTGTAGCATGGTATAAATACTTGATTGGGGCAATCCTTCTTCAATACCGAATTGGTTGAGGTTGAGTGTTTGTCCGATTACCGATTGCAGATTGCATATTATAGCTTGAACAATGCAAATGAAAGCAACAAAAAATGTTTTTGAGGTTAGCTGTAGGCTCGCAATTTGTAACTTGTAATTTGTTTTCATTGCTTTGTGCTTTTAGCTATTGACTTTTCATTTTTCTCATATTCATCCACCCTATTGAGCAGGCTTGTGAGTGTATTGTTGGTTTCATACTTGGCCGAAAGATTTGCAGCCTTCTTCCTGTTCATTTTTTCCTGTGATGCCTTTAATGATTTCTTGGCGATGTTGATGGAATAAGCGCCCGTACCGTCAAACGCATTCTGGTCAACATCATCGGGAGAAACAGGTTTTGAAAATTTCTTTATTTCAACAATTGTTTTTCCTGCATTAACTGCTGTTAAACTGTCGAGGCTGTCCTGCATACGTTTTTTTCTCATCTCCAGTTTCATGGCTTCCAAATTTTTCTGAAGTATCTTGTCAGCCTCTTCTTTCGATTTCCGGTCGGCAAGACGCTTATTCTCTGTGTCTGCCTTCATTCTCGCTTCTTCTTCCGCTTTTTTCATGGACTGTTCTTCCTCTTCTTTTTTCTTTTTTTCTTCCAATAATTTTTCGGTATCATCTTCTCTGAACTTTGCATAGGTTTGGTCAAATGCAAAAGCATGCTGTTCGTTGTCCCATATTATTTTTCCGGAGGGTTTTTCAACTACAATATCTTTTTCTTTTGTTTCGATCATTTTAATTTCAAGGTCGAAAAGATAGCTCGGAAAGGTCTTTGCATTATACTCATCGGGCGAGATATAGGTGTTAATGCTGATGGATTTTGGAATGGTGCCCACCTGCGTAATATACAGCACATACTCGCTGTTTTTATTGACAATGCTGATATTCATTTTTACCGAATACTTTCCGTTCTTACCGGTCAGCAATTTTTGAATGGTCTGGCCATTCTTTTTCAATTCAAGATCAACGCCTTCAGCGCCTTTTCCGGAGGGCAACCGGGTATTGCCCTTTAAAATAAATACAGCGTCCGCTTCATCGGGAGCGTTTTGTGAATAAGAAAGGGTGGGGGATGAGAAAAAATAAAAAAAGGATGCCGCTATAGAAAAAAGAAAAACTCCAGAATGTTTTGGATATAGCATGTATCCTTTTTGTGTCCGGAAAAGTACGGACTCTGTATTCTATCGGATCATAATTACTTTATGCCAAGTTCCGCTTTTACGGCAGAAAAAATATCGTCAGCAGGATCCATATATAGAAGAACGCCTGTGCTTGAATCAACAACTAATTTATAGCCTTTTGCTTTTGCGACTTTTTCAATGGCCTTTTTTGCTTTTGCGTTGATAGGACGTGTCAGATCGTCATTCTTTTTCTGAAATTCAGTTTGTGCCTGAACCTGAAAATCCTGAATGCGCTGGTTAAGGTCTTGCAGTTCTTTTTGTTTGGTAGTTTTGATAAGCTCGGTATATTTTGTCTCATTTGCCTGATATTCAGCAAGTTTGTCATTCAACTCTTTTTGCATGGTGGTGAGAGTAGCTTCCAGCTGTTTATAATAATCAGCGGATACTTTTTTTGCTTCTACCATTTCAGGCATAACAGAGAGAAGAGAGTCAAGCTCTACATAAGCTGTTTTTTGTGCAAAAGCAGTGGTAGAAAAGGTAAGAGTACCGATAATAACGAGTGACTTTAAAAGTGATTTCATGATAAGGGTTGCGTTTAAGATTATGGTTTTTGTTTAGTCCGATGCGAAACATTCCTTGCGGAAAGGACCCCATTCGGAAGGGTCGAAGGTAAAAAAATCTTGTATAGCAAGGTCTCTTTTTTGATCCAAATATGCTTATTTTTCTTTAGTGACACCAGGCTTAAAGCCCATAGCTTCCAACACTTCATCGCTTTTATCATACTTGGGATTAGCAAACAGGATGTTAAGGTCTGCAGATTTATTGAACAAAATAGCGATCAGTTGCTTTTCGGCAAGCTCTTTTATCGCATTATAGACCTTATCCTGAATAGGCTTGACAAGTTCCTGTCTTTTTTTAAAGAGATCGCCATCCACCCCAAAATGTTGTTTTTGCAGCTCTTTGGCTTCTTTTTCTTTGGAGATTATCTCATCTTCTCTCTTCTTTCTCATGTCCTGAGTGAGAAGTATTTCTTCTGCCTGGAATGCTTTAAACAGCCGGTCTACTTCTGTAAGGCGGGTTTCAATTTCTTTTTGCCACTGAATGGATATCTGGTCAAGCTGTTCCTGAGCGCTTTTATATTCAGGTACACTGTTAAGGATGTAATCGAGATCAACGTAGGCGGTTTTCTGTGCCAACACCTCACCCCCGGCCCCTCTCCACAAGAGAGGGGAGAAAAATGCAGTTATTGATAACGTGATGGTTAATGCGAAAAATAGCTTTTTCATAGTTGTGTTTTTTTGTATTTAACTAAGCATGTATACAGATATTGTGCCAATCAGGGGCAAAGGTATAAAGGTATAGGGAAATAGAGGAAAAAAAGTAAGGCACTCCAAAAGGGAGGAGATGGGGGGGCTTGGTGTTATTACAATTCTCCCAGGTTGTATCCAATCGTAAAGTGAAACTGTGATTTCTGCATGCCGGGACGGAAAGGCACATCGTCAAACCTCCATCCATAGTCAAATCCAAGCATACCAAACATGGGAAGGAAGAACCTTAAACCAACCCCTGCAGAACGTTTAATGTCAAAGGGTTTAAAATCGCGGATCTTTGCCCATGAATTGCCTGCTTCAGCAAAAGCAAGTGCATAAATAGAGGCGCTTGGATTCAGAGAAATAGGGAAGCGGAGTTCTCCTGTGTATTTTACGATGGAAGCGCCCCCCGGATTGTTTTGAGGTTTTGAATAATTAAAAACCTCTCCGTCATCATAACCACGCATGGCAATGATCTCGCGCCCATCAAGCGGGTTGTAACCGGTAAGGCCGCTTCCACCCAGGTAGAAGCGTTGAAAGGGGGTGAGCCCAAGCGACTTGTTGTAATAGCCCAGCCATCCGTAACCGAGTTTGGTATAAAGCACCAGCGGATGGCTTCCTCTGGCAAGGGTTGTGTACCATGCGGAGGTAAACTTGATCTTGTAATATTCCAGCAGATTATATTTTTTTTGATCCGATAGATCTGCATAATCAATATCCTTTGCATTTTTCCGCAAGTAGGACCATGGAAGTGTTCCCTGTGCCGAGAAAGTATTTTGCGAACCGCTTTTAGGGAAAATATTATCATCGGCCGAACTTCGGGACAGGATGTATTTTATGTTAATGTCGTTGGAAAAACCATCGGTAAAAGAAAATACGCTTTTGTAATTTTTTAAAGCGTAGTATTGATAATTGAGTTCCCACTGCGCTATAAAAAAGTCATCGGGAAATTTTTTCCTTCTTCCAAGACCAACCGACATGCCCCATATATTCAGTTCCCCGAACGAAGCATCGTTCTTTGTTCTTCCGTTGGTGATCCTGTTTACAAAAGGCGTTACGCTGAAGGAGTTCGGTTTTTTACCTCCCAGCCATGGTTCTGTAAAGGACATGTTCAGCGATTGATAGTACGCTCCGTTCGACTGCGCGCGAACGCTGAGCCTTTGTCCGTCACCGGCAGGCAGGGGCTGCCAGGATCCTTTCTTGAAAAAATTCTTTGCGGAGAAATTATTGAACGAAACCCCCAGCGAACCCACCACCCTGTTCTGTCCGAAGCCGCCTGAAAGTTCCAACTGGTCCGAAGATTTTTCTTCTACAATATACTCAATGTCCACCGTGCCGTTTTCGGGGCGGGGGACAGGATTCACGCCTAATTTTTCCGTGTCAAAATATCCCAGTATGGAAAGTTCCCGCTGTGAACGTATTACATCGCTTCTGCGGAATAACTGGCCGGGGCGTGTACGGATCTCACGCATGATCACATGGTCGTTCGTTTTTGTATTTCCGCGTACGGTAACTTTGTTGATGGTTGCCTGTTTTCCTTCATAAATGCGTATTTCAATGTCTATGGAATCTCCTTCTACAAGAACTTCGGCAGGAACAACCTGAAAGAACAGATAGCCGTCATCCATGTAAAGAGAACTGATATCCGTACCGTTGGGATTGCCCATCAGCCGTGAATCAAGGAGCGCTTGATTGAATACTTCTCCTCTTTTTATGCCTAATGTTTTATCAAGGTCTTTGGATGAATATTTTGAATTTCCTACCCATGTTATTTTGCGGAAATAATATTTTCTGCCTTCATTTATATACAGGTTGATACCCAGGTACCTGTCTTCTATCTTGTAAATGGAGTCCCTGACTATCTTCGCATCCCGGTACCCTTTTGACAAATATTTTTCAATCACTTTCACTTTGTCTTTTT
>SCSP01000118.1 GCA_004297845.1 Bacteroidota bacterium
GGTTATTATTCGTTTAACGAATTTTAAGAAAAGGCTGTCGGAGAGGTCAATACCTCCTATGTGTTGGGTAGTAGTTAGATATATCAAATGTCATATATTTGGACTCCAAAATGAGATAGAATGATAACACGGATTCAAATAAAAAACTTCAAAAAATTACATGATGTTGATATTGAGCTGGGTAAAGCCGTGGTATTTATAGGGCAGAATAATTCTGGCAAAACTACCGCTCTTCAAGCTTTGGCTTTATGGGAAATCGGGTTGAAAAAATGGAATGAAAAAAGAAAGGACAGATCATCTCCCGAAAAAAGGCCAGCTGTTACAATTAACAGAAATGATTTAATTTCAATTCCAATTCCATATTTGAAATTGCTTTGGCATGATATGCGCATTAGTAATTTTAAGGGGTTTTCTGATAAGGCAAAAAAATCAAAACCTACATCTGAAAGAATCAAGATTGATATTACTGTTGATGGTATTACGAATGGAAAACCGTGGTCATGCGGATTTGAATTCGAGTATGCAAATGATGAATCCTTTTATTGCAGACCGCTTCGATTAAGTGAGGGCAAACAACCGCAGCGAATGTCTGTACCCATTGAATCATCGGACATTAAAATTGCTTTTCTACATCCGATGTCTGGATTGGCTGCTGTAGAGCCAATAGCTCAACCGGGCAGAATAAATGTTTTATTAGGAGAAGGACAAACAGCTCAAGTGCTTCGTAATCTTTGCTACCAAACATACGAGGAGTCAAGGGCGACTAATCTTTCATTAATTGGATCACCAGCTGACCAAAAAAAATCGAAATGGGAACAGCTTACTAGTCACATGAAAAAACTTTTTGGTGTAGAGATTTTGCCACCCAAATACATAGTTGAGCGCGGAGAGATTACGATGAGATATAATGAGATAAATGATGTTGAGTTAGATATTTCTTCCTCTGGAAGAGGATTACAACAAACCCTTTTACTCCTTGCATATTTATATTCCAACCCGAAAACAATTTTATTACTAGATGAACCGGATGCGCATTTGGAGATTTTACGTCAGCGCCAGATATATCAGCTGATTACAGAAATATCGGAACAACAGGGGTCGCAAATAATTGCAGCTAGTCATTCAGAAGTTGTTTTAAATGATGCAGCAGATAGAGACATGGTAATTGCTTTTGTTGGCAAACCGCATCGAATTGATGATAGAGGCAGTCAAGTAGTAAAAGCTTTAAAGGATATTGGATATGACCAATACTATATGGCAGAACAAAAAGGCTGGGTATTGTATTTAGAAGGCTCTACGGACCTCGCTATTTTAAAAAGTTTTGCAAAAACACTTAAACATCCAGCTCTTGAAGTTTTAGAAAATGCACCATTCTTTCATCCGATAGGAAATAATGTTCCTAGCGAAGCAAGAAGGCATTTTTTCGGATTAGTAGAAGCTAAGAAGGATTTGCGAGGTATTGCCATTTTTGATAAACTAGAATTGGAATTACAAACGAACACCCCTATCGTTGAAGTGATGTGGAGAAAAAGGGAAATCGAAAACTACCTGTGTTTCCCAGAAATATTACTGGCTTATGCTTCAAGCATTGAAAATTCAACATACCAATCACCTAATCTTTTCACTACAGCAGAAAGCGAAAGAAGAACAGTTGCGATGAAGGAATCAATACAAGAAATAACTAAAGCATTAAAAACACTTAACAAACCTTCTCCTTGGGATGACACAACAAAAGTAACAGATGCTTTTTTAGATCCCTTGTTCGAAAAGTATTTTGAAAAATTAAATTTAGATAATCTACTTAGAAAAACAGATTATCATATTTTGGCTGGATTTGTCCCGGTAGAAAAAATTGATAAGGAAATAGTTGCAAAGCTTGACATGATCCTCAAGGTTGCTTCTGGCAAAAAGTAATTTTTGAAAGTATCTGTATGAATTATTTACATTACGAATATCCTTACTTAAATGTTGGAACAAGAATTGAAGTAAAACTTGACAAGCAAGCTAATGCTAGATTATTGGATGAGAGTAATTTTAGAAATTATCATAACGGCAGGCAATACAATTTCTATGGCGGATTAGTAACTGTAACTCCTTTTTATTTAACAGTTCCTTTTAATGGAAAATGGCATGTAGCCATTGATTTAGGTGGACAGGGTGGCACAATAAATGCCGAGGTAAAAGTTCTATAATTTCTAAGCATGCGACAGCTATGGTTGCCAGTCCGCAAATGGCAAGCCCATGGCGTATGAGCGACAACCGTAGGTTGCGACCGAAGGTCATCCATTATAGTATGCATGCGCCAAGCACTTGCCATTTTTAAGGCATTGTGCCAGCAGACAGCATTGTGCAAGGACGCACTCGACAAACACCATCTTTCAATTTATACTTGTGCAACCCGGACAGCTACGCTCTACTCCGTAGACATAATCGCGCTCCGCACACGGCAGACACTAAAACAGACGACAGCAAGGGTGGTGCCTGGGCTTATAACAGCGGTTTGGCTCAATGGCGGTTTCCTCTATGAAATAATATGATTGCAATTAAGTATATTTGTAATGGCAGACGGGCTTGTGGTTTCAAATCCGCCACTGCACAAACCCGCGGAATGATATAGCGTTTATTCTCTTTGGTTCAAGTCGAATAAAATTTTCCTTCCCCTGCTTTTGAATGCGGGTGTCTCTTGTTCCCGTCTGTCCTCAATTATCGACTTGAGCTCCCCTTTGATCTCAGGATATTTTTTGGACAGATTATAGAGGGTGGTCATGGAATAGGCTTTGATCGCGCCAGGTACTGAATAGTTTTCCAGAAACCCGAAGCAGGCCTGCATTACTTTACCCTGATATTTTTTCGGGATATTGATAGCCTCAAGTATTCGTACGGAATTTCGTATCACCGCATTGTGCACATCTTTGCGTGAAATCACATCCACGAGGTATTTGATATGGGGAGCAACCAGTTTCGGGTTCATTCTTCCGGCAATGCTTACACTCCATGCTGCCCGCTGTGCCAGCACATAATCGTGGGAAGAATAACATTGTATTAGTTCTTTGAAATTACTGTTGCTTCGACAGGCGTAACGGGCAATCCGGTTGGCCTGTCTTTTGGAATGTTCTCTGAGTAATTCCTTTTTGATGTTCATGTTAAGGAGAAATCATTTAATCATCTTCTCAAACTCATCTTCGCTGATCATCTTTACTCCTAGTTTCTCAGCTTTTTTTAGCTTTTCCGGCCCCATGTTTTCCCCTGCAATAATATAGCCGGTCTTTCCGGATACTGTTCCCACTACTTTGCCTCCGTTCTGCTCAATAGCCGCTTTCAGATCATCGCGTGAGAATTTTGTAAAGGTTCCGGATACTACAAAGGTGAGGCCGGTTAGTTTAGCAGATTGAGTTAAAGGAGTGGAATGAGACTCAAATTGGAGTCCGATTTTTTTTAGACGCTCGACCAGGACACGATTTTTTTTCTCGGCAAAGAAATCTATTACGCTTTTTGCCACTTGTCCGCCAATATCGTTTGTGGCGGTGAGTTGGTCTTCGGCAGCCTCCATGATGGCATCTATGTTTCTTAACTGGCGGGCAAGTTTTTTGGCAAGTGTTTCTCCTACATGACGAATGCCCAGCGCGTACAGCACGCGCTCAAATGGAACTTGTTTGGATTCTTCTATTCCTGCCAAAAGGTTGCTCACGGACCTTTCGCCCATTCGGTCAATTTCCTGAATATCTTTTTTATGCTTTGGAAGTTCGTAAATGTCTGCAATATTTTTGATAAATCCTTTTTCGTAGAGCAGGTCTACCGTTTCCTCTCCCAATGAATCTATATTCATCGCCTTGCGGGAAGTGAAATGGGTCATAGCGCCTTTTATCTGCGGAGGGCATCCCCATTCGTTCGGGCAGTAGTGTTTGGCTTCGTCTTCACCGCGCACTAATTCTGTTCCGCATTCAGGGCATTTGGAAATGTATTTTGTTTTATGAGCGATAGAAGGGCGCTTTTTCATATCCACGCCTGTTATCTTAGGAATTATCTCTCCGCCTTTCTCCACAAACACAGTATCGCCAACCCGAACATCTAATTTTTCAATGATATCGGCATTGTGCAGCGAGGCGCGCTTGACAGTTGTTCCGCCCAGTGCAACAGGTTTTAAGTTGGCCACCGGGGTAATGGCGCCTGTTCTTCCCACCTGGTAGGTAATTTCTTCCAGGATGGTGGATGCTGTTTCAGTTTTGAACTTGTAGGCAATCGCCCATCGGGGAGACTTTGCCGTGAAGCCAAGCACTTTTTGCTGGTCGTATGAATTTACTTTGATCACTACTCCGTCAATGTCAAATGGAAGATCGTGGCGGTCTTCGTCCCAATGATCTATGAAATCAAATACTTCGTCAAGTGTTTTGCATTTAGCCAGGTAATCCGGAACTTTGAATCCCCATTTTCTGGCTTCCTTCATGCTTTCATAATGATTTTTGAAAGGAAGGTCTTTTCCGTAGAGCATATACATGAAGCAATCCAGCTTCCGGGAGGCAACTACTGCTGAGTTCTGCATTTTGAGAGTTCCGGCTGTTGAATTACGTGGGTTTGCCAATAGGGCTTCTCCTTCTTCTTCACGTTCTTTATTGATGGCATCAAATACTTTCCGGGTCATGAATACTTCTCCGCGTATTTCAAATTTATCAGGAACAGTTGGTCGGGATTTCAAATCCCGACCAGCACCTAAACAAAGTGGAATAGCACGAATAGTTTTTGCATTGGCAGTAATGTCATCGCCCTGCTCTCCATCGCCCCGTGTTACTGCCTGAATGAGTTTTCCGTTCTCATATTTTAATCCTATAGCAACACCGTCATACTTCAGTTCGCAGATATATTCGATCGTTCCGGAAACGCCTTTGCGCACACGTTCGTCAAAATCTTTCAGATCTTCTTTTGAATAGCTGTTGCTGAGCGAGAGGAAAGGGAAATCGTGCTTTACAGTCTTGAATTCTTTGGTGATCGCTCCGCCTACCCGTTGCGAGGGAGAGTCTGATCGGAGGAGGTCTGGAAATTCCTTTTCGAGTTTCATCAACTCCTCCAGCATCCTGTCAAAATTATAGTCACTGATACTGGGTTTAGCAAGCACATAATACTTCTGGTTGTGCTCTTCCAGTTCCTTGGAAAGTTTCTCTATTTTCTTTCTGGCTTCTTCCTTGGACATACACTACTGATATATTAGCATTCCGCTTGCAAACCTGTCTTTTCCACTCATATCTTTTTTTACTTCTACATTCTTAAATTCTTTTTCTTCCAGAAGTTTTTTTACATCACTCCCCAGCGCTTCATTGATTTCAAAATAGAGTTTTCCGTTTGGAGACAGGTTTCGTAAAGCAAAATCCGCAATGGCGTTATAGAACAGCAGCGGATTACTGTCATTTACGAATAGGGCAGCAGGAGGTTCAAAATCCAGCACATTTCTGTCCATCTTTTTTTTTTCGGAAAGCCGCACATAGGGAGGATTGGAAACGATGATGTTAAAAGTACCTTTCACCTCCCCCGCAACCTCTTTCCCCGGGGAGAGGGAAGAAAGAATATCCGCCTGCAGAAAGTTTATTTTAGTTTGATTCAGTATGGCATTTGCCTTCGCTACCAGTAGTGTATCTTCCAAAATATCAATAGCTGAAACATTAGCCATAGGAAGTTTTTTCTTCAATGCAATAGCAATGCATCCGCTTCCTGTTCCTATGTCTATGATATTGATCTCCCCTTTGCCTTGTTGTTCCGCTAAAGCGTTTCGCGAAGGCGAATAAAAGGGGTTGGAGGGATTTGTATTTTTTCTAATGTCTGACACAATTAATTCAACCAACTCCTCCGTCTCCGGCCTGGGGATCAGGACATGTTCGTTCACTCTTAATTTACATCCGTAAAACTTTGTAGAGCCGAGTATGTACTGGATAGGCTTGTGGGTTTTCAGTTCGCTTATTACCGTGTGAAGTTTTTCTGCCTGCTTGAGCTTTGCCGGTTCTCCCATTCTTAAATTGAAATCATCCCGTATAATGCCTGTGATTTCCTCTATGGAAATAAAAAAGAATGCATCGATTTCTTCTTTGGAGTAATCATTTTTTAACTCCGTATGGAAAAGATTTCTTATTTCCTCCAGGGTAGGCGCTGTATTCACATGACGAAAGTAAAGTATATTTGTTTAGATGAACATTCATGAAAAATACATGAAATGCTGCATGGAACTAGCTCAGAACGGCATGGGAAAAGTTGCTCCTAATCCCATGGTGGGTTGCGTAATTGTTCATAAAGATAAAATTATCGGGAAAGGATATCATGAGAAATACGGTTTCGCGCATGCTGAGGTGAATGCAATTAATTCTGTAGAGACACGAAATCTTGCGTCTCTGAGAGAGGCAACATTGTATGTCAACATCGAGCCTTGTTCTCATTTTGGAAAAACTCCTCCTTGTGCTGACCTTATAATAAAGACAGGCTTTAAATACGTGGTGATTGGTACCCTGGATCCCAATTCCCTCGTAACGGGAAGAGGGTTGCAAAAGCTGGTCTCTTCAGGTTGCGATGTGAAGGTGGGCATACTTGAAAAGGAGTGCAGGGAACTAAATAAACGATTCTTTACTTTTCACGAGAAGAAGAGGCCTTATGTAATATTGAAGTGGGCGCAGACGAAAGACAAATACATGGGGATTACAAATTGCAGATTACAGATCACAGGCCATGAAACAGCCAAGTTGGTGCATCAATGGAGAGGGGAGGAGCAGTCGATAATGGTGGGGACGAACACGGCTTTGACGGACAACCCTAAACTTACAATCAGAAAGGCAAAAGGGAGTAACCCGACTCGTATTCTTATAGACAGACAATTGAAGATTCCTTCCTCCTTTCATTTGCTGGATGGATCGGTTCCGACCATCGTTTTTACGTCCCGGAAAATAGCTGCGAAGAAAAACCTTGAATATGTTGTTGTTGATTTTAAAAAGGATACGTTGAAACAGGTGATGCAAGAACTTCACCATAGGGAGATACAATCGTTAATCGTTGAGGGAGGAGTACAACTTCTGACTTCATTTATTGAAAATGATCTCTGGGACGAAGCGAAGGTCTTTACAGCTGAGAAATCATTGTCTGTAAAAGCTGATGGGAGAGGTGCACCAATGATGAAAGCGAAGCGTGTCGGCAGCAAGAAGGTTGGGAGTGATCTGCTGGAGTTATATGACAATCGCGAATAATTTCTTTTTCTTTTTCTTTTTCTTTTTCTTTTTCTTGTATCTCTCTCTATAATCTCTTTGCTGTGGCAGCACTATCCCACGTATTTTTAACTGTTGTATTATTTTTCGCACATTTTTGCTTCTGAATAAATCCCTTACCTGATCTCTCTTTAGCTTTAGTTGTTGTGCAATTAGTTTATAGCCCAGCCCTTCCTTGCGTAACCGAACGATACCCTCTTTTGTTTTTTTATAAATCATATTATAGTGTATTAAAAGTACTTTTTCATCTTTTCCAGAAAATTCTCCGGAGCGCTTATAGGTTTATTTGTTTTTATGTCAATAAAAACCAGCGTAACTTCTCCTGTGTTAAGCAATTCACCCTTCTCATTATATATTTCATGCGAAAAAGCAATTCTTGTCATAGGAATTTTCTTGATACTTGTTTTTACAGTCAGCATATCATCGTAAAAAGCAGGCTTCATATACTTAACATTGAATGTGTACACAGGCAACATGATCCCGCTGTCCTCCATATCCTTATAATTCATACCTAACTCACGGAGGGCTTCCACGCGGGCAACTTCAAAATACTCTGCATAATTGCCATAATACACATAACCCATGCGGTCTGTTTCCCCGTACCTGACCCGTATTTTTACCTCTGAAACGAACATGTTTTATAGTTTAATTTTCGTATATTTATGTCAAAGTTATTCATTATTTTGCAGGGGGAAATAAGGTTTTTGTGTCAGATGAATCATTACTTTAAGTGATTGCGGGAAAGATATACTAATTATTCAATCCGAAAAATAAAAATCAAATTTATTTTTGAGGTTTCCATCGCATCGATGAAATATTTTTTGGCGCATCATACGAAAATATGAGTACGCAAAACATTAGGCTAAAAATAAATTTTTAATATTTTTTTTTTTAAGGTGCGCTTAATTGAAATACTTTTCTACATTTGAAGCATCGTTCAGGCAAAGCAGAGATTTTCATAGGTAAAAATAGCGGTCCGCTCTTAAAAATTTTAGTGTTAATGAAAAAAGAGTTTGAAAAAGTATGGGAAAGTTGTCTTGAGATAATAAAAGACAACGTAAATGCACAAAGTTTCAAAACATGGTTCGATCCAGTAAAACCAATCCGATTACAAACCAATGTACTAACCATCCAAGTTCCCAGCCAGTTTTTCTACGAATGGCTTGAGGAACATTATGTTGCGTTGCTGAAGAAGGTGGTTCGTAAGGAGTTAGGTGCCGAAGGAAGGCTTGAATACAGCATCGTAATGGAGAATATATACGGTGTAAAGCCTTATACGGTACGAATGCCTGCATCCAATAAAAAGGAAGTAAGAAACCCTTCCATGAACATGCCGATAGACATTAAAGGAGGGGGGATAAGAAATCCTTTCATCATTCCTGGACTGAAGCAGCCTATTGTACAATCCAATCTTAATCCTGATTATTCATTTGAAAATTTTGTGGAAGGAGATTGCAACCGCCTTGCCCGATCTGCCGGCTACGCTGTAGCAAATAAACCAGGGGAAACTTCTTTCAATCCATTACTTATATATGGTATCACCGGTTTAGGAAAAACACATTTGGCTCACGCAATCGGCATAGAGATAAAGAAAAGAAACCCCGAAAAACAAGCATTGTATGTTCCTTCCGAAAAATTCACTAATCAGTTCATTGACGCTATCCAGAATAACAATACCAACGATTTTGTAAATTTTTACCAGATGATAGATGTGCTCATCATTGACGATGTGCATTTTTTCTCCGGAAAGGAAAAGACCCAGGATGTGTTTTTTCACGTGTTCAACCACCTGCAGCAGAACAAGAAGCAGATCGTGATGACATCAGACCGCGCTCCTGTGGATCTACAGGGCATTGAGCAGCGCTTACTTTCCCGCTTCAAATGGGGATTAGCTGCCGATCTTCAGGCTCCGGACCTCGAAACCAGAATTGCCATCCTTGAAAAGAAGGCTTATGCCGATGGAATCGAGATGCCAAGAGATGTGATAGAATATATCGCTTATAGTATCACTTCCAATGTTCGTGAGTTGGAAGGCGCTTTGATATCTCTCCTTGCTCAAGCTTCTCTCAACAAGAAAACGCTCAATATCGACTTGGCGCGCCAGATGATAGACAAGTTTGTGCGCAATACTGCAAAAGAGGTTTCTATCGATTATATCCAAAAGGTGGTTTGCGATTACTTTAACATGGGTATTGACCTGTTAAAGTCTAAAACCCGCAAACGCGAGGTGGTTCAGGCAAGGCAGATCGCGATGTACTTTTCCAAGCAGCTTACCAAGTCATCTTTGGCTACCATCGGAATGCACTGCGGAGGCAAAGACCACGCTACTGTTCTTCATGCCTGCCGCACGGTGAACAACCTGATGGATACCGACAAGAAGTTCAGGCACTATATTCAGGAACTGGATAAGAAGATAAATCTAGCTTAGTAGCCCCCGCCCCTAAAGGGGAGGAATGAGATAGGAATTGGTTGAAAGACTAATTCCTATTTCTACTTTATAAGAACTTATACGCCCTTCTTCCCTCTCCTTGAGGAGGGGGTAGGGGTGAGGTCCTTTATGAAAAGCGTACTGTTCGTCTGTCTGGGCAATATTTGTCGTTCTCCTTTGGGAGAAGGCATTCTGCGTGATAAGGTGAACCGGAAGGGGCTGGACCTGAAGATAGATTCGGCCGGTACTGAGTCCCTTCATGTGGGAGAAAGCCCGGACAGAAGGTCAACCAAGACGGCCAGGGAGAAAGGCATTGATATCTCCAAACAGGTGGCTCGCCAAATCCGCATATCCGACTTTGATGAGTTTGACCTAATCTTGGTGGCCGATGCACAGGTATACCGGGAGGTGATTTCGATGACGCGGAATGAAACGGATAAGAAGAAGGTGGACTTTATGATGAATATGCTAAAACCCGGATCCAATACCGCTGTGCCAGACCCCTATTACGGAGGGCAGGATGGGTTTGAGAAGGTTTATGATATGTTGAACAGGGCGTGTGATTCGTTGCTGAAAAACCTTAAATGATTGGATACCAATAACGAATGACTACGAATATTATCAACCGGTGTGTGTATTCATTCGTTACATTGGTAGACATTTGTTATTAGTATCCAAATTAGTATCCAATGAAAGGAGTCCTGTATTTAATTCCCGTTCCAATCTCCGATGAGGAAGAAAACTCAGGCTTGGTATATCCTTTGCTGGAATCAACTGTTAACACCCTTTCTGAATTCATAGTAGAAGACCTCAAAACTACCAGGCGTTCCCTCCGTAAAATTTTTTTTACAGGCGAATTTGATAAAATGACCTTTCACGTTTTGAATAAACATACGGATACAAAAAGCATTGGAAGTTTTTTAGCCAGTGCTGACAAAGGAAAAAATATTGGTTTACTCAGCGAAGCCGGTATGCCCTGCATTGCAGATCCCGGAAGTGATATTGTGCGTTTGGCTCACAGCAAAAACATCAGGGTTGTTCCGCTTTACGGGCAATCCTCCATCTTCTTGGCCCTCGCAGCATCCGGATTGAACGGACAGAATTTTATTTTCCATGGTTATTTGCCGAAGGAACAGAAAGAGAGGAGAAAGAAACTGAAGGAACTCAGCCCATCCCTGCCTTCCCAAAGGGGAGGTACTACTACAAGTCCTTCTTCCCTTCAGGAAGGATTTAGGACGGGCTTGGGCTGTACTCACATTTTTATTGAAACTCCGTACCGCAACAACCACCTTTTATCAGATATCCTCTCAACATGTTCTCCCGAAACGCTGCTCTGTGTTGCCATGAACGTAACCGGTAAATCAGAAATGATCCTCACAAAATCAATTGCGGAGTGGAGGAAGGTGGTGCTTCCAAGCCTTGATAAACAGCCGACTGTGTTTTTGTTGGGGAGATAGAACGTGACAGAAATGGCTATTCTATATATTTTCGAGGGAAAAGGTTTCCTTCAGCCTCACTCCCTTTTCAGTTTTTTGAACTGTGCAGCACTCGTTAATTGGGTCGTGCTCAAAAAACAAAACGTATTTTTCTTCCGCAGCTTTATTTAGAAACTTTTCTTTTTCTTCCAATGTGATCAGAGGACGGGTATCATAACCCATTACATAGGGAAGCGGAATATGGCCGGTTGTAGGTATCAGATCTGCGACATATACAACTGTTTTGTCTTTATATTTGATATGAGGATGCATCATCGCATCGGTGTGGCCGTGGGAAAATAATACCCCACTCCAACTCTCCCCAAAGGGGAGAGAGCCATACGCCAAACCTTCTCCCCCTTGGGGGGAGATAAGAGAGGAGGTGGGATAGGTAATGAATTTTAGGTGACCACTTTCTTTGATCGGTAAAATATTCTCACTAAGGAAACTTGCTTTTTCTCTCTTATTGGGTTTGGTTGCCCATTCCCAATGTTGCTCGTTACTCCAATAGGTGGCATTCCTGAAGGTAAGTTCAAAATCATCTTTTAAATATACACTCCTGCTATCCCCCCTTTGGGGCGTGGGAGGGTGTTTCCATTTCACGCTGCCTCCGCAATGATCAAAGTGAAGGTGTGAAAGAAATACGTCCGTAATATCATTGGAAGTAAATCCATATTTTCCCAAAGATTTTTCAAGCGTATTGTCACCATGCAAGTAGTAATAAGAAAAGAATTTAGCATCCTGCTTGCTTCCCATGCCATTGTCAATCAGGATGAGTTTGTTTCCATCTTCTATCAGCAGCGCACGCATGGCAAGAGATATCATGTTGTTCTCATCGGCAGGATTGGTTCTGTTCCAGATGGATTTTGGAACCACTCCGAACATAGCGCCTCCATCAAGTTTGAAGTATCCTGTATTTATTGAGTAAAGTTTCATCCTGGTTACTAATAAATGAATCAGTTACGAATGTTATTAATCAGTACGGTAAAGTTAAAAATTAGGTGAATACTAATACGTGTGATTCGTTACATTCGTAACCGATTTGTAATTCGTATGCGGGTACATTTTATAGCGGTTGGCGGAGCGGTTATGCACAATTTAGCAATTGCTCTACACAAAAAGGGATTTTCAGTAACCGGCTCTGATGACGAAATTGTGGAGCCTTCTAAAACGCGTTTAGAGAAGTTTGGCTTGCTTCCGGCAGAGATGGGATGGTTCCCTGAAAGGATATCTAAAGAACTGGATGCGGTAATACTTGGTATGCATGCTCGTCTGGATAATCCGGAACTGGTGCGAGCGCAGGAATCAGGTCTGAAAATTTATTCTTACCCCGAATATATTTATGAGCAGACGAAAGATAAAATAAGGATTGTAGTTGGTGGCAGTCATGGAAAAACTACCATCACCGCGATGATCCTTCATGTATTAAAGAGTTGTGGTAAGGATTTTGATTACTTGGTTGGCGCACAGGTAGAAGGTTTTGACACCATGGTCAAGCTTACAGATTCTGCAACTGTTGCAGTTTTTGAGGGAGATGAGTACCTTGCTTCCCCTATAGACCGCAGACCTAAATTCCTCCTCTATAAACCGGATGTTGCTTTGTTAAGCGGAATTGCCTGGGATCACATAAATGTATTTCCGACTTTTCAAAGTTACGTAGAGCAATTCAGGAAATTCATTGATTGCATTGAACAGTCCGGTTCATTGGTGTATTGCGAAGTGGATGAAGAAGTGATAAAGCTTGTGAAGGCTGCTCGTAAGGATATTCGGGAATATCCATATTCGATCCCAAAACATAAAATTGAAAATGGAATAACATACTTAACTCCAACTCTTCAGGGTAGAGCAGGGGAAGGACTTTATCCTTTGCAGATTTACGGTGATCACAACCTGATGAATATTAATGGAGCCCGTTTGGTTTGCAAACAGGTGGGCATCAGTGATGAGCAGTTCTATCAGGCTATATCTGCCTTTAAAGGCGCTGCAAAGCGGCTTGAGCTGATCGCTAAGAACGAAAACTGTTCCTTCTACAAAGACTTCGCACATTCCCCCTCAAAAGTAACAGCCACCATTGAGGCAGTTAAAAAACAGTTCCCTGAAAGAAAACTGACCGCTTGTCTTGAACTTCATACATTTAGCAGTCTTAATGAAAATTTCATGAAAGAGTATGCGGGATCAATGAATCTGGCAGACGAGGCTATAGTTTATTTCAATCCACATACTATAGAACATAAAAAACTTAAGCCAATTAGCGAAGAACAGGTGAAAGATTCGTTTGGCAGAAAATCCCTGAAAGTGATTACTGATTCGAAGCTGATTGCTCAGTATATCTCCGAACAGAACTGGGAAAAACAAAATCTCCTCATGATGAGTTCCGGTACTTTTGACGGGATGGATTTTAAAGCAATTGGAGAGAAAATTAATTCTCGCTGATCTTCGGCTTTCTAACAAGGAATGAAGAAAGCATAAACGAAAGCACGGTTCCTGTTCCTAGAATTCCTACCAGAGCGACAGTGGCCTGTTTGAAAGGCGAATAGAATTCAGTAAGCATCTTAATGGCCTCTTGAATTTCAGCTTCAGATTTATTTTCCTGAGCGCCCAGTCGTTTTGCTTCCGCAATCCAATGGACAATAACTTCTCTGTCTATGTAAGAATAATGAATGTACGTGTAGAGTGCAATGAGCAAGCATGCGGAGATTGATATTTTAACTCCGGCAACCATCACTTGCCGTATGTTAATAAAGCCTCCGAATTTCTGATCTCTTTTATGTCTAATTCCTGCATATAAAGGAAATCCGGTTAGCCCGAGAGTAATTAACCCGGAATATGCGCCAACGCCTGTAAATTGAGTGTGTGTAAAAAAAGCAGCGAGCTTAATTGCAATATATATCCCGGTGGAGAGCAGGGCGCACCTAAAAGAATAGTTCAGATTCATTCCTAGCTGTTCATTGAAACAAGGAACTCCTCATTGCTTTGCGTATTCTTCATTCTTTCCTTGATAAATTCCATGGCTTCCAGCGGAGTCATGTCCGAAAGATGTTTGCGGAGTATCCATAGGCGCTGCAGTGTTTCCTTGTCAACCAGCAGATCATCTCTTCGGGTGCTGGATGCGGTGATATCAATGGAAGGATAGATGCGTTTGTTGGCAAGTTTTCTGTCTAATTGCATTTCACTGTTCCCTGTTCCTTTAAATTCCTCAAAGATCACATCATCCATTTTAGAGCCGGTTTCCGTAAGAGCTGTAGCAAGAATGGTAAGTGAACCGCCATTCTCAATTTTTCGTGCAGCGCCAAAAAAGCGTTTTGGCTTTTGAAGCGCTGTTGCTTCCACACCGCCCGATAAAACTTTTCCGGATGAAGGGGAAAGAGTATTGTAAGCTCGTGCAAGGCGAGTGATGGAGTCGAGGAGGATTACGACATCGTGTCCGCACTCAACCATGCGCTTTGCTTTTTCCAATACAATATTTGCAATACGTGCATGGCGCTCGGCAGGTTCATCAAATGTGGAAGAAATAACTTCGGCATTTACGCTGCGTGCCATGTCCGTAACTTCTTCCGGACGTTCATCGATTAAAAGAACGATGAGGTAGGCTTCCGGATGATTGGCTGAAATAGCGTTTGCCAGTTCTTTCAATAGAACTGTTTTTCCTGTTTTGGGTTGTGCAACAATAAGTGCGCGCTGCCCTTTTCCGATAGGAGTAAAAAGATCTATGATACGCATAGACATATTTTGTTCCTTTGGTTTTGCGAGCTTGAATTTTTCGTTCGGAAATAGCGGAGTAAGATGGTCGAACGGAACCCGGTCGCGAACATAAGAGGGATCGCGCCCGTTAATGCTTTCTACTTTTATGAGCGGAAAATATTTTTCACCTTCTTTCGGTGGGCGGATAGCGCCTTTTACTGTATCACCGGTCTTCAATCCAAACAAGCGTATTTGAGACTGTGATACATATACATCGTCCGGTGAATTCAAATATTGGTAATCGGAAGAGCGCAGAAATCCATAGCCATCGGGCATTATCTCCAAAACACCTTCTCCATCAACAATTCCGTCAAAATTTATTTCAACTCGTTTTTCCTGGCGTTGAGAATCCTGTGGTTGTTGCTGTTGTACATCTTCTCTTGTTTCGCTTGGAGAAATCACGGGATCAACAGGAAGTGAGAATTTCTCTGTTTCGTGGTAGGATTGCTCCGTACGGGATAGCTGCTCATTAGCAGAGGAATTGTCTCCATTATTGTCGTTAATGTAATTGTCATCGCCCATTTTTTGAGGTTTAGAGGAAGAGGCTCTTTTATCATCGAAGCCCACTTTTTTGTTTTTAGGAGTATCGGCTGTTTTGGCAGAATTTACAGCTTGAAAGTCAAGTATCTTGTAAATGATATCCTGTTTTTTGAGTGAATCGAATTTAGGGACGTTCAGCTTTTCAGCAATATCACGAAGATCGTTGAGGGCTTTGCCGTTTAGTTCAATAATGTCGTACATAGGTGGGTAGAAATTTGAAATTAAGGGTTAAAAAATTATGAATTTTGGAAGAGAAAAATATCTAAATAAAAATTGTATATAAATAGCGTAATACGCTGATAATCATTAAACTATTTGTATTGATAGATATATCGCCCAAGAATAAAACGAGTGCTAACCAATAAGTGTTTTTTATCAAGAAAATGAGGCAGATAAGTATTTGGAATTATTAATGAACCAGTCCGCAGGACTCCTAACGGAGAGGAATAACACGCCAAAGATAGGAAGAAATTTGAATATATAATGCTGAATCAATAATTAATTTTTTATTGAATAATGGTCATTTTACATGCGCCTAGTGCGTCAGGGAGTTAAACCGCTTCATCCCTATCAACTGGTCGTAATTGCTGTTAATGGGTTTGTGGTAAACATAAATTACATAATCGTTCTCCGTTTCATAATGTGAGCCTTCAATGTAGGATTCATCCCCTGCTTTTTCATTGTCATTTAAATACATGTATTCGTAATTGTAATACCCCTGTTTCAAATAAAGGGTTGCCTCGTATCCTCCCAAAGTTTTGTTGTAATGCATTTTATTCTCATTGCTGTATTTCCAGTTGCTGAGCGCGCCAAAAACATACAGACTTCCGTTTTCTGCCGCTTCTTTCATTGGCAATGTAAAATGCACATACACGTATTCCGCCTCTGTTTCGCTGGCAGCAGGGGAGCTTTCCTGGCGGGTAATTTTATATTTCCCGTTTATATCCCTGTCTGACAAATACTGAAGGAAGTTTCTTTTTGTGCCGGGGAAAAGATAAACGTGATCCTTTTTTGCCGAGTCGGATGAATTGGATTTCACGAACTCCGAATTCCATCGCAGGCTTTTGATGTCAAAATTCCGGAATTCGTTTCCTCCAGGAAAAACATTATCCTGGTCGTGATCATAGGTAAGTTCATTGTCTTTTACAAAAATCGGTTTCAGTTTGGTAATGGCGTTATCCCATCGGTCATTTTGCATGACTACTACTTTCAAGTCCTGATAAGGGTTTGTGATCTGGTATCCGCTGGTTTGGATGGAAAAATCAATTTCCTGTTTGTAATTGTATTCATCCAGAATGGTTGCGTGGTGAATATCGGGTATTATGTTAACACGTTCATCAATTACCATAAAACATTTTGTCAGAATCAGGTCATTCTGCTCGTAATCCAGGAAAACTTTCAGAAGGTAATTTCCGGATTTGGTGGGTTTCAGGTTTTCGGTCGGAAATAAAAGTTCGTAATGCAAGTATCGCTGAATGGTGTTTTTCGAGTACTGGTAATCATTTATGTTGTCGTCAAAAAAACCGCTGATGTACTCGGAGGGAAGCATCCTGTCGCTGGGCATCCAGTTTGCATCGCAGTGAATGATGGTGAATTTGTAACTCTTGGATTCTCCGTCCAGATCGTCAAATGTGAGTTTTAGCTTCTCGGTGGAGCCAAGTTTAATAACCGGAGCAGAAAATTCCCAATCCTCTTTTTGAAGCTGCACAGTACGTATGTTCTTCTTGTAGGTATAATCCTCATAGCGCAGAAAGTTTTTCTCGTAGTATGGTGGATTTTCTGTCTGTGAGAAGGAAAATGAAGGGAATATCAGGAAGAGCAGATAACAGACAATAGGCAGTCGACAATTGTTTTGTTTGTTGTTTACTCTGAATTGTCTGCTGCAACATTTCATTTTTCAAAAATCGAGAATGATTAATTTATATTGCCTGCCTCTCCCGTTTCTTCCTCCGGCTCCTGGAACGCAAGCAGTGTCATGTGTCCCAGATGCCACACCGGATTGATGCTCACATGGTCGATAAATTTGGTTTCCGAATAGCAGGAGGCTGTTTCATTAATGGGCTTCTGTTGTATTCCTCCACGCATAATGATAAAAACTACGGGAAATAAAATTGGGATAACAATAATTTTTCGTTTTGTAGGGGCGGTGGAGTAGGGCATCACCATCAGCATCAGCGCACGGAACAGTAAAACAAAAATCGTGATCACCACTGCTACACCAATACATACGCCAACCAGTTCAAGGGTGGTCATGTAAGGAAACATTTTCGCGGGCGCAATGAGATAATATAAAGTATTGTAGTTGATCAGGGCGTTCCATTCCCCGTACATGACGATATTTGAAATGCAAAGCAAGGTAATCACAGAGATCATTGCCAGGTTATAAAAGTGATTAATCTTGTTGAGAAAATTATTTTTAAAGAACTGCTGGATCGCCCAAAGGAGGAGCGGAATGGCGACAAGGTACGCGATGGTGGCAATATCGAGCCTGAATCCGTACAGGAATGAGGTAAGGGTCTCCGCGTATTTTCCGTCCGGGATTTTACTTGGATAGAGGAGGATGAAAGCCACCCTGTACAGGGTAAAAAACACCATCCAATACAAAGAAAGCTTCAAAAAATATAATAAGCCTCTGAGCATCAGTTCTGTTTAATGAGTTTTCCTGTTCCAACACCTTTCAGTAATATTGCAGGGTTCCCTGCGTAGTAAATATTTCCTTCCCAGTCAATGGTTGCCGCAAGATCTGTTTGAACATTTACATGATCATTGCCTGAAGATTTTGAATGTACCCAGGCAATCTCAGTCTGCAACTCTTCGCAGTGCAAATATCCTTCCCCCACATGCCAGCTGCCCAATATGTTGGTTTTCCCATGCAGTGTCAGGTCAGCGGTTGTATGCATATTCGTGTAAATAACACTTGCATTAACCGTAAGGTCGACATCCCCGGATTGGTGCGCCCAGATATCCAAGGTGTCACAAGTGATTGTATCATCTGATTTCACAAGGCCGCTTCCAAGATTCCAGAGAAAGCGTAATGTTGGCATCGTAATGTACACATTGATGTTGCCTCGCTTGTAACTGCGTGCCCAATTGCAGAGATTTTTATTATCTATTTCCAATATCCCGCTGTCAACCTCAGTTTTTATGAGCGGAATCAGATTATTGCCTGCCTCAATGCTAACTTCCTGCGTGGTCCCCTGCTTAATAAATACATCTACATTACCTCTTACGCGGATCTTGGTGAAGGGAGATATCGTTCGCGACTCCGTAGCAACCTTCCCGGTGCGCTTAATGCAGTCCCACCTGTTTTCTTTATTGCATGAAAGATGAAACAAAGCGGGGAAACCCACAGCCAAAAACAGAAGCGTTCCGGATTTTTTTCTCATATAATAAGGATGGCGAAGGTAAAAATATTTATCCGAATAGACAATTCTTAATGTTTTTTTATTTTTGATTAAAAAATTTTATGTAGGTTTGAATGGAATGACGGGAAAATTAAAACTTCCTCACCCGCTTGTACTTATCATCGGCATTGGCTTTTTGCTATATGCACGGTCTCTTTCTTTTGATTACACCAATTTTGACGATAATAGCCTGATCCGGGATAATCAAAGCTACCTCCGCGACCTTTCCAACATGGGGGACGCATTTAAGAGAACCGTTTTCATCACCGGCTCGGATGTTTTCTACAGGCCTATAGAGACAATTTGGTTAATGCTAAACGCCCGGGTTGGGGGAGAAGACCTTTTTTTCTATCACCTGTCTTCCTTGTTGCTGCATTTTTTGGCCGTGTACCTTGTTTTTATTTTGCTGAAGCGTTTGAATAATTCTGAAGAAACCTCTTTGTTTTTGTCTCTGATCTTTTTAGTGCATCCGCTGTTTGCTCAAGCCGTTGCCTGGGTGCCGGGTGTGGTTGACGTGCTTGCGTTGATTTTTTCCGTTGCGGCTTTTCTTTTCTTTCTTGATTTCGTGGATACCCGTCAACGGAAACATTTTGTCCTGCACCTGCTATTTTTTGCGCTTGCGCTTTATACGAAGGAGATATCTGTCGGTATAATGGCTGTTTGTGTTTGCTATCTGCATTTTATAAAGAAGGAAGACCTTGTTTCTTATAATAAAAAAGTGTTCTTATCCGGGTGGATAATCCTGTTTGTTCTCTGGTTCCTGATGCGGAATGCTGCCTTGCAGGGACAAAAGCAAAAAGGGATAGTTGAAATGGCGCTCTCCATCGGAAATAACCTGCCTGCATTCCTTCAATATATCGGCAAAGCACTGTTGCCCTTTAATCTTTCCGTGATGCCGATAATGGGTGATACAACCTTTATCTATGGAGCAGTGGTGGTGTTGGCTATCATTCTTGCTCTGTATTTTTCAAAAGAAAAAAGAAATGCATGGATATTATTTTCTGCGATCTGGTTCCTTGTTTTTCTTTTGCCTACTTTCATTCAGACAAGTGCCTTCCGGATACATCAGGCGTACGAACACAGGATGTATCTCCCCATGGTTGGTTTCTTGCTTCTCTTTGCGGAAACCGACTGGCTGAAGAACTTTTCAACTGAAAAGACAATTTATAGAATTACTGCTCCTGCAGTTCTTATTTTTTTCTTTGTATTGACTTTCATGCATGTGAAAACATTCAGCGATACAAAAACCTTTTTGGACAATGCGGTGAACACGGCTCCGGGTTCCTCCCTGGCGCACCGGAATATGGGAATTCATCACCAGGATAATAACCTGCTCCTGGAAGCATCGGAAGAGTATTTAAAATCCCTTGCCTTGAACCCGCATGAAGCAGACCTGCATAACAACTTGGGTGTTATTTACGATACATGGGAAAAAAAGGATCTGGCCGAACAGGAATACCTTACAGAAACCCGGATGAACCCGGCTGGCAGTCAGGCATTTCATAACCTGGGTGTTCTGTTTGCCGCAAGGGATGAAAATGAAAAGGCGGAATTCTATTTCAAAAAAGCCCTTGCAGTAAGGCAAAGCAGAGGCACGTTAGAGCAGATGGCACTGCTGTATAAAAAAACAGGCCGGCAGGAAGAGATGAATAAGGTCATTCAGGTGCTTCAACGCATGGATAATGCAGCAAGCGCTTCAGGCAGTATTGTTTCAACTCCTAACCCAACTCTTTCCTCTTCCGACTCTCCAATGCCTGTCAATGATCCAATAGCTTTAGGCAGGCAATTAATGCAGCAGGGAAAATTACAGGAAGCCGAGGCTGTCTTCAAGCAGGTACTGATGCGTGATTCAATGAATACAACAGCGCTTTTTAACTTAGGATTGATTTATTATTCCTCTGAACAATTGGATGCCGCAGAATCATTATGGAGGAAGGCAGTACGTATTGACCCTGCTTATACGGATGCATTTAATAACCTGGCTATTTCTCTTGCCCGGCAGGGGAAAAATGACGAAGCGGAAATTGTTTTGAAGAAGCTGATTTTTTCCAATCCGAATTACATGGACGGTTATTTTAATATCGCGAACTTTTACGCGCGCGCAGGAAAGGACAAAGAGGCTCTTTTTTATGTAACTGAATTGAAAAAGAGAGGAGCCGCAAAAGAACAATTTCAGCAAAGAGGAATCAAGCTAAGCGCTGAACTTGAAAAAGTATTTGAAAAGCAATAGCTAAAATCTATACCCCGCGCCAAATTCAATATTTTCTGCGGTGAACCAATGTGTCTTTAAAGTGTAATTCAGAATCAGGCGCTTGGTCATATACACCCGCAGTCCAACCCTGTGATAGAAAGAGCCGTCCGCAGTAGTTTTGGTGTAATAATAAGTTCCCATTTCTATGGGTAAGGCAATTTTTCCGACAACAATTTCATATCCAAGACGAAAACCCGCCTGAAGGTTATTTAATTTATTGCTCGTATCAAAAGTTCCTTTTTCTTCTGCTTTGGCGAGGTTACTCATATAATAAAAAAGGTCGTTCCCGGCACAGAACCTGCTTTTTGGAGAAACAGTTTTCCAAACTGATAGTGTCAGGGCGAATGTGCCATATTTTTTTCCGTTCCTGTAATTCGTTTCATTGATTCCGGATAGAAAGTTTGTCGTAACAAATAGTTTTTTGCTGATTTTTTCGGAAGAGGTATCACGGGCTGTTTTGGGAATACCTTTTTGTGAATCGAATTTGTAAAAACGGAGTCCTAAATTCATTGTCATAATGTTGATCCCAAGGTTTGGAACTGCCCAGTTGCCGTTTGAAAGATGTGTTAATCCGACCCCTGTCTGCATCTGAATATTTTTAAATGGGTGAAAAACGGAGTATAATCGCAGGTAAATAAATTCGTTAAAGTAGGAACCATTGATATTGTTCTTGTGGTTTAATTTTTTTTCATAGGGTTTGGTAATCAGCCCTAAGCCATTTCCGGTACGGACGAACAATTTGAATTTTCTGCCGGGATTAAGAGGAAAATTTACGAATGGAAAAAGTCCTATAGCTTGTCCGAGTTGCAGCGGGTTTCCCAGTTCAGCCAGATAAAATCCCAGTCCCTTCTCCGGATTATTATAAACTCTTTCCCAGTTTTTTTCTCCTTGGGTTTGTAAGGCAAGAGAGACTTCACCCCCTCCGATATGGCTTTTGATGAGATACTCCATGTTTGGATTATGGGCCATGATAAATCCGTAGTGTGTGCTGACGGTTATAAAAGGTTTTGCCCCTGCCCCTGAAGGGGTTCGGAGGGTATCCTGTGCAGAAAAAAGTCCAATGAAAGAAAAATTGCAAAGCAGCAACAGGCTAATTACTCCCTTTAGGGTCGGGGTGTAGGTTTTTTTCATTAGTGCAAAGCTAAAAATATAGCCACAAATTCCACCAATTAACGCGAACTGAATTAGTGAAAATTTGTGTAATTAGTGGCTAAAATATCTCTTATGTTTGCAAGGCGTACATTCAATGAAACAAAATTCCAAAAAGAAACATCAGGCAACCTCTTCTCCTGCATCTTCTTCAAAAAAGAAAGCAGATAACGCTTCGCTTTTTGCGAACCTGTCAGGGAACAGTAATTTCTATTCAATATTAATTGCATTAGTTGTGTTTGCGGTGCTGGTGATACGCTGGCGTTTTGTCAATATGCCGCTGGAAAGAGACGAGGGTGAGTACGCCTATTTCGGTCATTTGATATTGAACGGAATCACTCCTTATACTGAGGCTTATAATATGAAGTTGCCGGGCATCTATTATATGTATGCACTGATAATGGCGGTTTTTGGCGAGTCGTACCGCGGCATTCACATTGGTTTTGTGTTACTGAATGCGGGAACGATGGTTCTGTTTTTTTATGCGCTGAAACATTTTTTTAGTCCGATGACCGCTGTGCTCACTGCCGGTTTTTATGGATTAATGGGAATGAGCATGCACGTGCTGGGTTTTGCCGCCCATGCCACTCATTTTTCGGTATTCTATGTTGCTCTTAGTTTATTCTTCTTTTCAAAATACGAACAGAAAAAAACACTTCTGTATGCCATGCTTACAGGAGGAATGTTAGGTATGTCCTTTTTAATGAAACAACAGGCAGTTTATTTCATCCTCTTTGGTGGAATTGTTTTTTTAATTTTTGAGTTCATGGAAAAACCCGTCAGCCTGCGTAAGATCACACGGAATATTTTTGCCTTTTCCGCGGGCGTTTTTATTCCGTATGCGCTGGTTTTGCTGGTCATGTTGGTTACCGGCACTTTTGATAAGTTTTGGTTCTGGACAGTTCAGTACGCAGGCGCGTATGTTTCCGGGGTGCCCTGGTCGCAGGGAAGAGAATTATTAAGCATGACGTTTACCCCAATCTGGAATGAATTCAAATGGATATGGATACTGGCGATAGCAGGCGCGCTGATAGTTTCGCTTACAAAATTTACCCTCAAACAAAAAATAGTTGCTTTGGCTTTTTCGCTCTTTGCTTTTTTAACCACTACTCCCGGCTTTTTTTTCAGGCAGCATTATTTTGTGGTTTTTTTACCGGCCGGAGCGATGATGGCAGCTATTGCCCTGGATTTTGCCGGACAATTTATTATAAAGCAGATAAAAGTAAATGTTGTTGGACTGGCGCTGCCGCTCATTGTATTTTTTTTATTGTTTAACAGCGTCCTTTCGGGCAGTAAATGGTATTATTCCACAGAAAATCCCGTAGGGCTTTGCAAGGCAGTATATGGAACCAACCCATTCACGGAATCTGTGGAAATTGCAAAATATATAAATGCCAATTCATCCGATACAGATCGGATTGCGGTGCTCGGCTCGGAGCCACAGATATCTTTCTATGCAGACAGGAAATCAGCAACAGGTCATATTTATACATACGGCTTGATGGAGATTCATGAGTATAATCTTAAAATGCAGGAAGAAATGATAGCTGAAATTGAAAAAAATAAACCTCTGTTTCTGGTGTTTTGCAATATTTCTATGTCATGGCTTTCCCAAAAAGAATCTCCTATGAAAATATTTGAATGGTACGGAAAATATTCTCAGGAAAATTATAACATTGTCGGTTTGGTGGATATCCCCGATCAGGGTCCGAGCAGTATTTACTGGGGCGCTGATGCGAATCGAAATCCTAAAAATCAGAATTCGGTTTGGGTGTTTAAGAGGAAGGAAGAAATTAAAAAATAGGAAGCCCAGCCCAACGCTCCCGAGGGGAGGGAGATATGCGTGAAAGTCCTTCCCTTTGGGAAGGATTTAGGATGGGTTGAATAATTATGAACCGCAAAGAACGTTTCGAAAAGATCATCAACTATTTCAGCAAGCATAATCCGCAAGCTGAAACGGAATTGGAATACACCAATCCATACGAGCTTATTGTTTCTGTAATTCTTTCAGCCCAATGCACCGATAAGCGTGTTAATATGACCACGCCCGCGCTCTTTAAAAAATTCCCAACTGTTCAGGATCTGGCCGGATCAACACCGAATGCAGTATTTCCCTTGGTCCGAAGCATCAATTATCCTAATAATAAATCGAAGCATCTGGTGGGTATGGCCAAAATGCTGGTGAATGATTTCGGAGGGCTTGTTCCTTCGGAAGTGGATGAATTGCAGAAACTGCCGGGTGTAGGCAGAAAGACCGCCAACGTGGTGGCATCTGTTGTTTATAATAAACCAACCATGGCAGTAGATACGCATGTGTTTAGAGTATCTGCAAGGCTTGGCCTTACCGTGAAGGCCAAAAACCACCTGCAAACCGAAAAACAACTTGTAAAATACATTCCCGAGGATAAAATTGCTATTGCCCATCACTGGCTTATCCTGCATGGCAGATATGTGTGTGTGGCAAGGAAGCCAAAGTGCGGGGAATGTGGAGTAAAGACATTTTGTAAATATTACGGGAAAAATTTATTCTTTTGTTGAACTGGTATCCATTTCCATACAAGCCATCTCCATTTATAAAATCAAAATAAACTCCACTTTCAATGTGTTCTTTTATCATCTCCCATCCTAATGCTTGTTTTGTTTTGAATACTATTTTTTCTTGCGCTTTGTTTTTATGTATGCAAGAAAATAAATAATTACCTTTGGCATACTCGCTTATTATCAAGTTGTTAGACCATAATTGTTAATTTACCAAAGTAGTATTAACCATGAAATTAGATATACTTGCCTTTGGTGCCCACCCCGATGATGTGGAGCTTTCCTGCAGCGGCACTATTCTTAAAAATGTAGCACTGGGGAAAAGGGTTGGCATTATTGACCTTACCAGAGGCGAACTTGGCACGAGAGGTACCGTTGCTATTCGTTTAAAGGAAGCTACAAACGCTTCGAAGATATTAGGCGTTTTATTCAGAGAAAACCTGAAAATGGCTGATGGATTTTTTCAGAACGATAAAAAACACCTGCTTGCAGTTATTAAAAAGATTCGTCAGTATAAACCGGATGTGGTGCTTGCCAATTCATTAGAAGACCGTCATCCGGATCATGGCAGATCGGCCAAACTTGTAGCAGATGCCTGTTTTTTGGCAGGTTTGGTGAAGATAAAAACCACACAGCGCACGCAGCCCCCCCTCCCCTCAAAGGGGGGCTTTGCACGCGCAGGCTCCCCCCCTTCGGGGGGTTGGGGGGCTGGATTTCAGGAACCTTGGCGCCCTAAGGCTCTTTACCATTATATTCAATATAGAAAGCTAAGGCCCGATTTTGCTGTGGATATTACTCCATTCATGAAAAAGAGGATGAAAGCTATCAAGGCGTTCAAATCCCAGTTTTTCAATCCTGCGTCCAAAGACCCTAAAACGCTTATATCTGACCCGCAATTCCTTGATTATGTCATTTCGCGTGAGGAAGAGTATGGCAAACTGATCAATGTAACATACGCGGAAGGCTTTAATGTTAAGGAGGAATACAAGGGAGAGATTCTGATCTGATCTGCAACTTTCAATCTCATGCTTACAGATCAGAAAGAGATTGAAAAATGCGGAAGTGCAGAACTATACCTGCTCCTTAGATTCCTCCAGACGTTCGAGGAATGCTGTCAAATCAGTTTTAACTTCTTCATCCAAGCCTTTTTCATTGATCCATTCGTGGCGTTTGTAGCCGGAACGCATGTTGAATACGATTAATATAAAATCGCTTAACTTTTTACCTCCGGTAAAAAATTCAGCATGATTTGCCTCAATAGCTTTTTCTTCCTGTACAAATTCTTCGTAGGTCATACGTGATTTAGTTTTTCTGGTTTTTATTTTTACAAATGTATTACTTCTCCGTAAGCCTGGGCAGCTGCTTCCATGATAGCCTCACTCATGGTAGGATGCGGATGAACGCTCTTTATCATCTCGTGTCCGGTTGTTTCCAGTTTGCGCGCCACTACGATCTCCGCGATCATTTCCGTTACATTATAACCGATCATGTGTGCACCGAGCAACTCTCCGTATTTAACATCAAAAATAAGTTTTACAAATCCATCCTTTTGCCCGGCCGCACTTGCTTTGCCCGATGCAGAGTATGGGAACTTGCCTACTTTAATATCAAGCCCCTTTTCTTTCGCCTGCTTTTCAGTATATCCGACTGATGCGATTTCGGGAGAAGTATAAGTACAGCCCGGAATGTTGTTGTAATTGAGTGGCTCGGGGTTATGTCCGGCTATTTTTTCTACGCAGATAATTCCTTCAGCACTTGCCACATGTGCCAGTGCTTGTCCGCCAATACAATCACCGATCGCATAATAGCCGGGAATGTTTGTCTGGTAATATGGATTAGTCATAATTTTCCCCTTATCAGTTGCTATGCCAACTTCTTCCAGTCCGATATTTTCAAGGTTTGTCTGGATTCCAACAGCGGAGAGAACAATGTCACACTCAATAATCTCCTCACCTACTTTTGACTTTATTTTCACTTTACAGCCACCCCCTTTTGTATCTACAGAAAGCACTTCGGAAGATGTCATGACAGTCATTCCTATTTTCTTGAAAGAGCGCTCCAGTTGTTTTGAAACTTCTTCGTCTTCCAATGGAACTAGGTTAGGCAGAAATTCAACCAAAGTAACTTTCGTCCCCATGGTTGCATAGAAATACGCAAACTCACTGCCGATTGCTCCGGAACCTACCACCACCATACTTTTGGGCATTTTTGGCAGCGCCATCGCTTCTCGGTAACCGATTATTTTTTTTCCATCCTGCGGAAGATTCGGCAGCGCACGTGAACGGGCTCCTACTGCAACAATAATGTTCTTGGCATCATACATTGTTTTCTTCCCTCCATCATCCACTTCAACTTTTTTACCCGCTTTTACCTTTCCGAATCCTTTAATAACATCTATCTTGTTCTTCTTCATCAGAAACTGAACACCTTTACTCATTCCATCCGCCACATCGCGGGAGCGTTTAACCACGGCCGGAAAATCGACCTCTCCTCCATTCACTCTAATTCCGTAGTCGCCCGCATGTTTTAAATATTCAAATACCTGAGCGGATTTCAACAGCGCTTTGGTTGGAATGCATCCCCAGTTCAGGCAGATGCCACCCAATTCAGAACGTTCAATAATGGCCGTTTTCATTCCAAGCTGCGAGGCGCGGATGGCTGCTACATAGCCGCCAGGACCGCTTCCAATTACTATGAGGTCGTAAGACATTTGCAGTTATTAGTTTTTTAGTTGCTGGTTATAGTTAATCCGTTTTGCAGTTATGGTTTTTTAGGGTTCTGGTTCTGTAAATCGTTCAATTTAAGGAAGCGAATGTAAGCATTTGTTCCTTTTCACAAAGGTAGTATATTGTTCGGGGATATCATAAGCAATATCATCCGGGATGAATTTTTTGCGAGCTGATTTAATGATATTCCTTTTGGTTTCCTCTGCTTCCCCCTTTGATATTGTAAGAAAACATTCCTTTTCCTTAATCGACTTCTTATGATAACTCTCGGCAATATTATTAGAGGCAGATGCTGATGATCGTCTTAATTGGTCAACACTCCTAAAAATTTCATCTTTAGGAAATTTCTTTGTGATCTCATGAACTTTAATTTCGAGATCTTCCGCCAACTTATATACCCAAAGATTATCTAAACCTGTTGCCATTATTATACATTGATTATTGCCAGCAAATTATATAACTAAAACCAGCAACCGCAAAACTAAAACTAATAATCCAAAAACCAATAACTAAAAATGACTGATTTTTCAGTTTTTGCACATGACATATAAACAAATATCTTTGACCAAGTTTAGCAAACCAATGAAATACATCTTTTCATACACTGAGCCACAAAAACATCTCATCGACATTGAATTCATAGGCGGTAACATTGCGGGCGATGAAACCACCATCCAGTTGCCTGCCTGGAGACCAGGAAGGTATGAATTGGGGAACTTTGCCAAAAATGTAAAGCAATTCATAGCGCAGGACGAAAAAGGAAAAGCTCTGGTATTCAATAAAGTGACCAAAGACTGCTGGAAGATTCAAACAAAGGGCGTAAAAGAACTGCATATCAAATACAGCTATTATTCGGTTGATCTGAATGCCGGTTCAACATTTCTTGATGAAAAGCAACTCTATGTAAATCCCGTTAATTGCTGTGTTTATATTCCTGAAAGAATACACGAAGCCTGCACGGTTGAACTGAAAGTGCCTGTTAATTACCAGGTAGCCACCTCCATGCCTTCGGCAACGCCCCACAAAAAGCGGGAGGACACTTCGTATAAACATTCCTTATCCGCAAAAGATTATCACGAGTTGGCCGACTCCCCGTTCATAGCCAGCGCCACCATTCTGCATAATATCTTTTTTATGGATGGCGTTGAATTCAATATCTGGTTTCAGGGAGAGTGTAAGCCTAACTGGGCCAAGGTGATCAACGACTTTTTCATCTTCATCAATGAGCAGTTTGTGAGTATGAAAGCCCCTATTCCTTCCAACGAGTATCATTTTCTGTTTCAGATATTACCTCATCGTTTCCATCATGGGGTAGAACATTTATCATCCACCGTGATTGCACTCGGGCCATCCTACGAGGTAATGCGAGGAGAAACTTTCCTGGAACTCCTCAGCGTAAGTTCGCACGAACTGTTTCATGCATGGAACATCAAAGCCATCCGTCCGGCTGAAATGTTTCCGTACGATTATACAAAAGAGAATTACTCCCGGCTGGGTTTTGTGTGCGAAGGGGTAACAACCTATTACGGAGATTTTTTTCTGTTCCGCTCCGGGATCTATTCCGAGTTTGAATATTTCAGGTCCATGTTCAGGCATCTGCATGCACACTTTGACAACTTCGGCAGATACAACCTGAGTGTTGCAGATTCATCATTTGATACATGGCTGGACGGGTACACCGAAATTGTTCCGCATCGGAAAACATCCATTTACAGCGAAGGTTGTTTGCTTGCGTTGATGACCGATCTGATGATCAGAAAGTATACCCAAAACGAACGCTCTTTGGATGATGTAGTGCGACACCTGTATAACGAGTTTGCGAAGAAAGAAAAGGGCTATACCGAAGTCGATTACAGGGCCACGGTTGAGAAGATTGCAGGGCACTCTTTTGGCGAGTTTTTCAGCAACTATGTTTACAAAGCATCTTCTTACGAAAATGCTTTAAGAGAGTGCATCGAATATATTGGTTTACAATTACTTACAGGTTCATCAAAAAGATACCCGGAACGGTATTATGGCTTCAAAATAAGTGAACTCCTGCCCAACTCAAAAGTCATTGCCATCTATCCCGGTTCCATTGCTGAAAAAGCGGGCGTACAGTTGGGCGATGAGATCATGGGAATTAACGGATATACCGTTAAAAATAACCTGGCTGAATGGGCTAAATATTTTGGCGTTTCCGAAATAAAACTTACGGTAAATAATGGAGGCAAAACAAGGAATGTAACTTTCACCCCTTCGGCTGAAGAATACTACAAAACATATTACGTTCAAAAAGTTTCTTCTCCAACCGGAGATCAGATAAAAAATTTCACCGCATGGAGCAAACGTAAGTTTTGATTACAATTTTTCATGCAATATAAAACCGGAATTAATTGAATAAAATCATTGCCATTCTAGGAGCAGTTCTTGTCTCAGCAGGGTGCTTTCTTCCCGTACTCTTAGTTCCTGACAGAACATTTAATTTTTTTGACGCCCTGCCTGTGCCAATTCCGGACGTTCCAGAAAACGCCATGCAGTATGCAGGAATATTGATCATTATCATTGCAACTATTTCAATCACACTCGCTTTTTTAAATAAAACAAAATCCCTTTGGATATCCGGACTTATTACCGGAGGAATACTGACGGCACTATACTTTGGATTTCATTTCAAACTGGATGAAATGAAAACCCGGGCTGATGAACAGATGAATGGTCTGTTTGGCGGGATGTTCAAAGGCTTCACTGATTCTCTCTTTGAGGCAGTTGAGCTGGGCGGGACCGGATGGTATGTGATTATTGCAGGAGCTTTGCTCTTAATGGCAGCATCATTTACTCCGGCACTGAAGGGAGATAAAGAAAAAATACAAGAACCCTGACAAGGAACAAAAGACAAAAAAAATATCACCATGGAAACCTCCCCTTTCACTCCCGGACAATCTGCAAGACCTACCTTCCTGAAAGTAGTATGCATTCTCACCTTCATTGGTGCGGGACTGGTCCTGTTGTTTTCATCTTTTGGAATTAACAGCGCATTTTTTCAAAGCCCCGATGAAAAAGCCACCATCCGGGAAATGACGGTTGAACAGGTTCTGAAAATGAACTCGGATGCAGACGAGGAGTATGTTTATGAAGTTTTGTTAGAGAATGAGAAATACGAACAATCCAACCTGATCAACGGAATGGTATTCAGCCTGCTCTCCCTGATAGGAGCATTACTGATGTGGAGAATGAAAAAGACCGGGTTCTACCTGTACGTTGCGGGCGAACTGGTTACCTATCTGGTAACACTGGTATTGCATGGAGCAGATGGTTTTAAAGCGGGTATTAACGCTGCTTCGATCTGGAGCAGTTCGTATGAAAGTATGGCAGCAGCCAGCATCGTTCTTATTGCGGCCTTTGATATTGCATTCATTGCCATGTATGCCATGAACCTGAAGCACATGAAGTAAAATCCGGGTTTGGGATTTTTACAATCCGTACTCACACACGAAATACACCATCATGGTCATTACGATGGCGCCCATTTCCAGCTCGCGCTTATTCACCTGCTCAAAGGTATCCAGAGCGGTGTGGTGAATGATAAAGTAGCGTTGATTGTCAGGAGTAAATCCCATCAGCGGAGTTCCTTGTTTTGCCAGCGGGCCAATATCGGATCCCCCTCCTCCCTTTGTAAAATCCCATGCTCCAAAAGGCTGAAAATATTTTTGCCAGCTTTTAATTTTATTTTTCTTTTCCTCGGGCATGGTTAATCCAAATCCACGGGGAGTAAACCCTCCGGCATCTGATTCAAGTGCAAGAATGTGTTTTTCTTTTTTCACTTCTGCCTGCTTAGCGTATTCCTCTCCGCCCCTTAAGCCGTTCTCTTCGTTCATGAACATCACAGCACGAATAGTGCGTTTTGGCTTGTGTCCGATCTTTTTAAGCGTACGCAGTACTTCCACACTTTGCATAACACCTGTACCGTCATCGTGTGCTCCTTCTGCAAGATCCCAGGAATCAAGATGTCCTCCAATGGTGATGATCTCTTCCGGATGCTGCGTACCGGTAATTTCTCCGATTACATTGTATGATTTGACATCCGGGAGCGTCTGGCAATTCATTTTGAGGTAAAACATAGCTTTAGTTCCTTTCCTGATCTCCGCAGAAAGCCATTCTGCGTCTTGTGTGCTGATGGCACACGCAGGTATTTTGGCGATAGTATCGTTGTAGCGCATAGCGCCTGTATTCGGGTATTTCGTGATGTAATTCGTCATCGATCGGGTCATAGACGCAATAGCCCCTAGCTTCGCTGCCTCTATGGCACCGGTGGTTCTGTATTTTGCCGCATCACGATACATGTCAAAAGGCACTATCTGCGTTACATCAAACGGATAATTAAAAAACACAATTTTTCCCTGTATCTTTTCCTTTCCCAATTTCTTGAGTTCATCGAAGTTTTTCACTTCAACGATCTCCGCACGCATTCCCTTTTTGCCTGTAGCCACACTGCCGCCCAATGCCACGATGGCAACCTCCCTTGCGGCTCCGGTAGCGGCATTAATCACTTTTCCGATCTCCTTCTCTCCCCTCTCCCAATGCGGAACCATGCATTCCTGCAAATAAACTTTATCAAAACCATAACCCTTCATCAGTTCATTGGTCCAGGCAACTGCTTTTTCTGCACCTGGAGATGCTGTTAAACGCGAACCTATTTTTTTGCAGAGGTATTCCAGATTTTTGTAG